>DASUTR010000044.1:0-11360 GCA_036374535.1 Polyangiaceae bacterium | reverse complement strand
AAGGGAACGACGCAGGAGCCGACGAGCCGTTGCCCGTGCTCTGCGTGACGGTGAAGCTGTTGTCGACGTAGGTGAGCGTCTGATCGCTGCCGTTCGGGTTACCCCAGTTGTTGTTCTGGATGATGTAACTCTTGCCGCCCTTCGCGACCTTCACGCGCTGGAAGTCGAGGTTCATGCCTCCCGGACCGCCGAGAGTTCCCATGGCCGGACCCATCGTGCCCGTGCCCCACGTGGGCGCGTCGGCGGCGGCTGCGCCGGCGGCGAACCCGGTGATGCAGTAGTTGAACGGCGTCACCGCGCCCATCGTGCCGGGCACGAGGAACGCGATGGCCGAGATGGGCGACGTCGCCGGGTTGAACGCCGTGCCCGTCATCATGGTCGCCGGTTCCCAGCACTTCGTGTTGAACGACGACCAGGGGATGAACACCGGGCCTGCAGCCGGCGTGATCGCGGCGCACCAGCGGTTCGTCGCGTCGGTCGCGCCGTTCGGACCCTGAACCTGCACGCGCAGAATGGGCGCCGCCGTCTTCGTGAAGTTGATGGCGAGGCCGGTGCCGGTCAGCGTCACGCCGGGCGGCCCCATCGTCATCGAAGTGGCGGGATTGTAGGTGCACTGAGTAGCCGAGCCGGTCGGCGTCTCGTTCAGGTTGAACCCCATGAGCGCGACCGAATCGTAGCTGCCGAACACGCTGCCCTGAACGCAGTAGGCCGAGCCTTCCTGGCGCATCGTGAAGTCACGCGGCGTGCTCATCGTGGTCGTCCCCGCGACGGTATCGACGCCCGTCCACGTGCAGCCCTTCCAGGAAGCGTGGCTCCACCAGCCGGGCGGATTACCCGAGATGATGCCGCCCGTGCCGCCTGTCGGACCCGCGCCGCTCGTGCCGCCCGTGCTGACGCTGCCGGCGCTGCCGCCCGTACCGACGCTGCCACTCGCGCCGCCGGTGCCGACGCTGCCGCCGGTGCCGACGCTGCCGCCGGTACCGACGCTACCGCCCGTACCGACGCTGCCGCCGACGCCCGTCGTGCCGCCCGAAGCGTTGCACTGGCCGATCGGCGCGCACATGTTGCCGCAGGGAGCGCTGCCGGACGGACAGGCGCACGTGCCGTTCTGACACACGCTTCCACCGTTACAGACGGTGCCGCAAGTTCCACAGTTCGCTTGGTCGTTCGCCGGATTCACGCAAGCGCCGTTCGGGCACACGGTGCCCGGGCAGGTCGATGCGCACATCGCGCCGGCGCAGAAGGGCGCGTTCGCGGGGCACACGACGCCGCAGGCACCGCAATTCCGTGAGTCCGAGACGACGTTCGTGCAACCGGTTCCACAATTCGTAAGACCGATGCCACACCCGACGTCGTCGTCATCGTCGTCATCGGAGGGGGCCGGGGTCTGGCTACACCCGACGAACACAACGGCAGCCGTTCCCCAAGCCGCGAGCAAACCAAGCAATCGGTTCATGGTCCGGCAGTGTGTCATCGAGACCCCCACCGCACAAGGATCGTTCTTGGGCTTTTCTTCGATGAAAAGGCGACTATTGGCCCGCCTCCGCCGGCTCAGATTTTTTAACGGGTTCGCCAGGGCTCGAAAAATTCGGTCTCGTCGCCCACGAGTCCCCCCCTTGGGACCCGGTAAATCCCCCGGGCGTCAGGGCGAAGTCGAGCCGACCTTGAGCTCCTGTGTGACCCGCCCTCCCGGGAACGGCAGGGAGCCGGTACGGACCCTCACGACGACCGGACGTTCTGCGACGAGCCGGCCGACGTACGCGTCGAAGCCGAATTCGGCGCCGTTCGCGAAGGTGTCCAGCTGGGCGTTCACGACGTAGAGACCCGGGCGTGCGAACGTGTCGTCGGGGCAGAGCTCGACGAGTCGGCTCGTCAGGGTGAGCGAGCCACCCGCGTTCAGCAGGCTGAACGCCTGGCGATCCGGAGCGCGCGTGTCGGGCTGCGGATCGCACGTGACGACGCCGTCCGGACCCGACACCTGGAAACTCACGAACTCGCGACGCATATAGACGTGACGAGCGCGGCCCGAGTGATTGACGAGCGTCAGCGTGACGGTCGCCTGAGTCTCGTCGCGCGCGTCCGAACCCGCCTTGAGCACGAGCGCGAGCGGCTCGGACCGCGCAGCGTCGGCTTTGGGCGGCGCATACTCGGCGCCGAGCTCGAAAGGAGTACCGCGAAGCTCCTTCACCGCGCGCGCGTCTTGGAGCGCTGCACCGCCATCGCCCGTGCCGCTCGCCGCTTCGGAAGGCTCGCCCGCGTCGGAGGCGAGGGCCGGGCTACCGCCGTCCTTCTCGTCCTCGGCGGGCGCGACCTCCGCCACGAACGGATCGGTCTGCGGCAACGGCACTTCTTCACGCTTGCCGCCCTTCCACACGCTCTTCGTTTTCGGCGCCCAGCCGAAGCGCGCGGTGACACGAGCGCCGGTGACGAACGGCGAGGCGCCCTTCTCCGGCAGGCAGTAGAGGCGTGGATCGAACGATTCGACCATGCCGTGACCCGGCTCGAGCTTGAGCACGAGCTCGTGATCCACCCGCGACGGCCTGAGCTCGTCAGGTAGCTTGCAGATTCGCGTCTTCGGTTTCGGCGCCCACTTCTTGGCGTTCGGATCGGGAGGCGGTTCGACTTCGAGCACGAGCAAACGCGAATCGAATGCCACCTCGACGGGCTCGGTTCCACGATTGACGACGGCAAAGCCCCACGGTGCGTCGGGGCCCATCTCGACCACCTCGAAACGTAAACCGAGGGCCCCGGACTCGTCGGGAGCGCTCTGCCCCGCGCGATCGGCGAGCTTTTTCACGAGCACCGGATCGGGTCGCGGCGGCGTCGCTTCGGCGGCTGCCCCACCCGCCCCCGTTTCCGCGTCGGCGCCCGCCTCGGGCGGCGACGGCGGAGGTGTGGACGGCGCCGATTGAGCCGTGCGCTTCGCCTCACCCGCGCAATGCAGAAACAGCGCGATGGCCGGGGCCGCCATCAGGAGGAGCGCGTTCCTCGTATGCATGGCGGGGGGCCGTAGCACGGCACCGCGCTGGACGGTGTAGAAACGAGCATGCGCACGCACGGTCTTTATCCCATCGTCGATGTCGCCGCCGTCCGGGCGCGCGGGCTCGAAGTCCTGGACTTTGCGACTCGACTGCTCGCCGCGCGTCCCGCCCTACTCCAGCTCCGCGGTAAGGCACTCGGCGCGCGCGAAACGCTCGAGCTCGCGCGAGCGCTCGTCCCACTCTGCCGAGCGGCGGGCACGCGCTTCTTCGTGAACGATCGCCCGGATCTCGCCGTCCTCGCCGGCGCCGACGGCGTGCACGTCGGCCAAAACGATCTCTCGGTCGCCGACGTGCGACGCTTCGCACCAGCGCTCGCCCTCGGCGTGTCGACGCACGACGCGCGCGAGCTCGAAGCCGCGCTCGCCGAGCGTCCCGACTACGTCGCATTCGGTCCCGTGTTCGCGACGAGCACGAAGGCGAATCCGGAACCCGTGGTCGGCGTCGAGAGGCTCGCAGCGGCCAAGGCGCGCGCCGACGCTGCCGGCGTCCCTCTCGTCGCGATCGGCGGCATCGATCGCGGTCGCGCCGGTGAGCTCGCGCGCCTCGAGCTCCTCGGGGCCGTGATCGGAGCGCTCGTTCCCGCCGGCGGGGACCCGAGCCAGGTGACGGAGCTCGCCCGCGAGCTTACCCGTGCTCTCGGCGCCTCGGACTGAGAACGGCGCAAATATTTCGCGTCGTTGAGCGACTTTTGTTGCACGCCTGGCCCTTAGGTTCCGATTAGCCGAGGCCGTAGTCCACCCCGTGGCTCGCCTCCAAGCAGCTCCGAGGGACTTCGTGAGGGACCCGAACCAGCGCATCCCGACTTCCCACGAGTCCGGCGCCCGGCGCCTGGCGCCCTACGGCCGGCTCCGAACGCTCCTTCTTTCCTATCTGAGCCCCATCCTCGTGGACACCGTGCTGAATCAGGCGATGTTCAAACGCCGCCTGGCGCCGCAAACGCTGACGCACGAGGAGCTCCGCGAGCTCGCTCCGGACATCATGCTCGGCCTCCGCCTGTTCGTGGCCGAGAAGCGGCTGCCGGACTTGATGGTATCGCTCGCCGAGATCATCGAGGAGAGCGGGCCGTGACGGCAGCCGTCCACGCGATGCCCCTCGGCGACGAGACGGCACGGCGCTTGGCCGCCCTCGAGGCGCAGATGGCCGAGCTCGGCTCCCTCGTTCGAACCAGCGCGCAGCAGGACAAGCTTTCGCTCATCGTTTTCAGCGGCAGTCTCGACCGCCTGATCGCCGCGTTCGTTCTCGCGACGGGCGCCGCGGCCATGGGCATGCAGGTCAGCATGTTCTTCACGTTCTGGGGAACCTCGGCGCTTCGCCGCGAACGCGCGCGGGTCGAGAAGAACCTGCTCGCTCGCATGTTCGGCTGGATGTTGCCACGTGGCGTGAAAAAGCTGCCGCTCTCGCAGATGAACATGGCCGGCGGAGGCCCGGCGATGATCCGCTACGTCATGAAGAAGAACGGCGTGGCGTCGGTCGAGGACATGATCGAGCTTTCGAAAGAGCTCGGCGTCGAGCTCAACGTTTGCACGATGAGCATGGACCTCCTCGGGATCAGCCCCGAGGAGCTCATCGACTACCCGAACAAGAGCTTCTGCGGTGTCGCCAAGTTTCTCGAGACCGCAGCGCCCGGCAAGCTCACGATGTTCGTCTGAGGAACCCATGCAATCCGTCGATGCCCGCGGTAAATCGTGCCCTCTGCCCATCGTGCTCGTCTCGCAGGCGGTGCGCGCCGCGGCCCCGGGCGCGAAGGTCATGATTCGCGCCGACGATCGCGCATTTCCGGAAGACATCCGCGCGTGGTGCAAGAAGACCGGCAACGAGCTCCTCTCGCTCGAGAGCCACGAAGGCTTCTTCGAGGCCCGCGTCCGCAAACCCTGAGCGCGCGCTACTTTCGTGGCGCTACCTCCTACAGGTTTCTGAGGCGCACGATCATCGCCTCGAGAGCGAGGCCGGGCTGCACGTTCTTTTCGACGGCGTTCATCGCCTCGATGACGACGGCGTGCTCACGGGCCCGCCGCTCGGACGTCCCGGGATCGTTCTCGACGAGAAGCCGGCCCTCCGTCGCGAGGGACTGCGCGAGAAACGACAGCTGCTCGCGCACGGCGTCCCGCTCTTTGGGGCGGGCATCGGCGAATTTCAGCCCCGCGACGAGATCCGTCGCAGCGACGGCCTGGCGAGCGCTCGCGACGAACTGGTCACGTTCTTGCTTCATGTCGGGCTCGGCAAGCTCGAGCGCGAGCGCGGCGTTGCCTTGCGCGAGCGGTGCCGCGGCGGGGTCGAGGCCCCGCTTCTTCAGAATCTCGGCCACGACCGCGTCGGGCAGCGCGCCGAAGCGAATCGGCAGCGTGCGCGAGCGAATCGTGTCGAGCAGCCGCGTCGGACGGCTGGTCACGAGCACGAAGTACGTCTTGTCGTGCGGTTCTTCGAGCGTCTTGAGCAGCGCGTTCGCCGCCTGCACCGTGAGCTCGTCGGCGTCACGCACGATGAACACGAGCGCGCGCCCTTCGTGCGGCGTGAACCCCACGCGCTCGAGCATCACGCGGCGGATCTGCTCGATGCCGATGCCCGTGGCTTCGCTCGCTCCGGAGCCGAGCACTCCCCGGTAGAGGCCGCGCTGGACGAACACCACGTCCGGGTGGAGCGGTACGCGAGGGTCCTCGGACGCGAGCGTGACGGCACGCCGGCACGCGCTGCAGCGACCGCAACCCTCGCCGCCACCCGCCTCGCACACGAGCGCCTGCGCGCGCGCGCGCGCGGCGAGCTCCTTGCCCACGCCGGGCGGGCCCTCGAAGCGGTAGGCGTGGTGCAGCCGTCCGGAGGCGAGCGCGCGCCGCAGCGTTTCCACGGCGGGCGCCTGACCCAGGATGTCCGCAAAGCCCATCCGGCGCCCATACCACGTGCGGGCGGCTCACGGCTCTGGTAGTCGGACGGCGTGAGCTTTCTCGACGACCTCGTGCGACCCGAGCTCGCGGACGTTCGGCCGTACGTTCCGCATCAGGGCAGCTTTCGCATCCGGCTCGATGCGAACGAAGCGCCCGGCATTTTCCCGGCGTCCCTCCGTGAACGGCTCGCGCGTGCGTTCGGCGAGCTCGCCCTCGAACGCTACCCCGACGCGACCTCGACGGAGCTGCGGCGCGCCATCGCGCAGCGGCTCGGCGTCGAGGCGGACGAGCTCCTGCTCGGCGTGGGCAGCGACGAGATCCTCGCGCTCCTCGTGACGGCGCTCGTCAAGCCGCGCCGTGCCTCGGAAGCCCCCGTCGTGCTCACGACGAGCCCGACGTTCGTCATGTACAGGATGAGCGCGCGACTGCGCGGCCTGCGCGTCATCGAAGTGCCGCTCGACGCAGGCTGGGATCTAGCAGAAGAGAGCATGCTCCGCGCGCTCGAGATCGGCCCGCCACACCTCGTCTTCATCGCGAGCCCGAACAATCCGACGGGCACGATGATGGACCGCGGGCGCCTCGAGCGCGTGATTCAGGCGGCCTCGCGCTCGCTCGTCGTCGTCGACGAAGCGTACGTCGACTACGCCGATCGCCAGCAACTCGACCTCTTCCGGAGCTACGAGAACGTCGCGGTGCTGCGTACGCTGTCGAAGGTCGGTTTCGCCGCCCTCCGCATCGGATGGCTCGTCGGGCGGCCCGAGCTCGTGCGCGAGCTCGACAAAGTGCGACTGCCCTACAACACGAGCGGCGTTTCGCAAGCGCTCGGGGCGCTCGTCGTCGGCGAGCTCTGGGACGAGGTCGTGCGCGCCATCGCCACGGTGAAGTCCGAGCGCTCTCGGCTCGCCGAAGCGCTCGGCCGCATGCCCGGCGTCAGCGTGAGCCCGGCCCAGGCGAACTTTCTCTGGGTTCGCACGCCGGGCCCCGCCGAGGGCATTTTCCGCGCGCTCGCCGAGCGCGGCATCCTGTTGCGAAGCTTCCACGAGACCGGCGGGCGACTCTCGCAACAGCTGCGGATCACCGTCGGGTCGGAAGCCGAAAACGACGAGCTCGTCCGAGTCTGGCGAGAGATCGCGTGAAACCGCAGCGGCGCGCGGCGCCGTTCGCGCCTGCGTTGCTCGTCGCGTGCGCGGTACACGGACCCGTCACGCGCGTCGCCGACGGCGAAACGGTCGAGGGGCGCGCAATCGCTCCGGAAGCGTACGCGGCGTACCTCCGCGCGAGCGTGCTCGAGGCGCGCGGCGACGCCCGCGGCGCCGTCGCCGAGCTCGAACGGGCGCTCGACGAAGATCCCCGAAGCCCCGAGATCGTGACGCGCATCGGGCGCATCGTGTGCGCGAGCGGCTCCCGCGACGCCGCGAGCGAAGCGTACGGCGCGTTCGAGGACGCGCTCGCGCTCGACCCCAGCTACGGACCTGCTTGGCTCGAGCTCGCACGCTGTCGCGAGCGAAGCGGCGACCCTGCGGGCGCTTTCGCGGCGGCGGAGCGCGCGGTCTACTACGACCCCTCGAATCCCGAGGCGACTCGGATCGCCGCGCGCCTTGCGTTCGCGCTCGGACGGCGGGAGCGAGCCTTCGCGCTGCTCGACGGTCTCGTCGAGCTCGAGCCTTCGTCGCGGGAAGCCTGGAACGCGCTCAGCCTCGCGGCGCTCGAACGAGGGGACGCCGCGCGGGCGACGCGAGCACGACGGGCGCTCGAGCGCCTCGGCGTCGCCACCGATGCGGCGCGCCGGCTCGCCCTGGACGAGGCGCTCCGAGCGGGCGATCTCGCGCGGGCCCGCGCTCTCGCCGTCGAGCTCGGGGTCGGACCGAGCGCCCTCGCCTGGCGCGCGCTCGACGTCTCGTCGTACGCCGCTGCGCTCGAGCAGGCGAGCCTCGTTCTAGCGGCCGACCCGACGAACTCGGACGCTTGGATCGCCGCGCTCGTCGCGGCGGACGAGCTCGGCGACGAGCTGCGGTTCGAGGAGGCGCTACGCTCACTCGACACGGAGCCGCTGCCCCCGAGCCCGCGCGCCCGTGCCGCGTTCGAACGGCTCGTCGCTCGCCACGCGGGGCCCGATGCCGCCGCCGCGTTCGAGCGGGCTCAGCGCAGTCCGTAGACGCGGAGCCGCGTCGGCGGAGGAATGGTCGGGCGAGGCATGTCCTGATTCGAGGGCAGCGTCTCCCAGCGGAGCATGTAGCGAACCGCGGGATCGCTCCCGCTGCCCGCGTCCTTCGCCCAGCGCACGATCATGCCCGCGGTCGGCGACTCCGGCGTGTCGAGCGAGCGTGGATACGGCGTGTCCGGCGGCAGCGTCTCGACCACGTGGAGCGTGGCCTCGTCGAGCCGCAGCGTGCCGCGGCCGCCGTTTTGCGCGTGGTAATAGTCCTGAACGAGCGCACCGTCGGCGCGCACGCGCACGCCGTCGAGCTCGATCTGGAAAACGAGCGTGCCCTGCCCGCCGAAGTTCCAGCGGTACGTCCAGTCCGTGGTTCGGTACACGACCCAGCGCCCGCCCTCGTAGCGAGCGTTGTAGAGCTGCGTGTTCCCCATGGCGTCGAACTTGTGATACGCGACCACCGGCCGGCGCTGCGAGTCGAACCCGACCTTCGTGTTGTTGTTGATCATGCCGCCGCCCGAGGGCACGGCGTCGACGACGACGTTCGGAGTCGTCAGCGTGATCGGCAGCGCGACCGCGTTGCCGTTGCCCGCCACCCAGCTCGTGAGGTTTTGCGAACGGACGTACGAGATGTCGTGGTTCGTCGCTGCGTCGGGCGTGTCGCGCCACACCCAGACCATGTGAAACCAGCCGTCGGGCCCCTGAACGGGCCCTACGGGGTAGGCGTTTCGAGCCCCCTGCCCGTCGGTGAGCGGCGTGCCGAGCAGGCGTGTCCAACTTCCGCCCGAGTAGCTGTCGAAGATGTGATTGCCGTTGCCGCTCCCGCCGTCGCGGTAGACGAATACGAGATTGTTCGAGGGCCCGGGGAAAAATTCGGGATACGTGACGGACGATTCGTTCGTACCGACCATCGAATTCACGCGGACGAGACCGTTCACGTCGAACGCGGTCGAGCTCCGGAAGTAGATGAGCGGCACGTTGTGCATGTTGCCGGCGACGTGAATCCCGTTGGCGGAATCGAGCGCCATGGCAACGTGGTTGTGGCTGTCCCAACCGAGCACCGTCGGCAGCCGCTTGAAGGTCCAGGTCGAGCTGCCGAGCGTCCGTGACGCCACCGTCATGTTGCGCTGAGCGTCGTAGTACGCGGCAAATTGGCGATTTTGCCGGGTCACGAGCGCGAAATTCACCGGGTGCCCGGAGAACACGTCCTCGATATCGAGGGTCTCGACGATCGCCGGAGCAGCCCCGCCCGAGCCCGCCTTGCCGCCTTCGCCTGCTTTGCCGCCGCTCCCACCGATGCCGCCCGTTCCGGCGCCGCCCGCACTCGAGCCGGACGCTCCGCCGGTTCCGGATCCCGCGCCTGCGTCGCCCGCGCTTCCCGCGACTCCGCCGGAAGCACCGCCCGTCGCGCTCGTCCCTCCCGTCGTCCCAGCGCCCGCGCTCGTACCGCCGGTGCCGACGCCGCCGTTCCCGGCGACGGCTGCCGAGCTTCCTCCCGCCGGAGCCCCGGCGCGGCCGGCTCCGGCGCCGCCCGACGCGGCGTCGCCGCCGGCTCCCGAGGGCGAACCCGCGCCGCCATCGCGCGCACCGTCCGGCGGTTCCGTGCCCGAACAACCGAAAACGGCCGCGAGCGCGAGCAGAGCGGAGAAACGCGACGTTCGCTGCATGACCGCTCGAGCACGGAGCATAGCAGCCCCTCGGCCGGGCTCGCAGGGTGATTCGGCCGGGCCGGGGTTCCGCGCGGAACACGCTGGTTTACGAATCGGCGCGTGCGACAACATGTCGCAGCACCGGCGACAGGGCGAATGCTACCGAAAAATGGATGTCGCGAACGTGGCTCTTTCTGATCGCTTTCGGTGTCGGACTTCCCGCTTGCGGCGAGGACGATCCTCCTCGGTGCGAGGAATCCGAAGGCCACGAGCACGCGGGCGTAGAGACCGGCGCCACCTGCGACGGCTCGACGCTCACGTACGAGAACTTCGGCCGCGACTTCATGGCGACCTACTGCACGAGCTGCCACAGCAGTAGCCTCGAGGGCGAGGAAGCGCGAAGCTGCGCGCCCGGGGACCACAACTTCGATACCCTCGACGAGATCGTGCTCTATCGTGACCACATCGACGCGCACGCCGCAGCCGGGCCCGACGGCGTCAACGAAGCGATGCCGCCGGCGAGCTCGCGGCAGCCGACCGCTCAAGAGCGCCGCGATCTCGGGACGTGGCTCGCTTGCGAAGAAGAGCGCATGCCCTGAGCGACGGCGCGCCGGGTGCCCCCCGGTGCCGGCTCAAGGCTTGGCGGACACGGCGGGTTTCGGAGGCGCTTTCGTCTTCGGAGCCGAGGCCGACGGCGTTGAGCTCGGCACGCTGCCGGCGTCGAGCGGTGCGCCCGCATCGCCGCGCTGCTTGGCTGCGTGAGCGGCTGCGTCGAAGGCGATCTCGACGTCGAGGGTGGTCGTCTTGTCCGCTTCGATCTTGACGGCGCGCGTCACGGTTGCGCCCGTCGACGGAAGGAACGCCGAAAGCGTGAGATCTCCGGGAGGAAGGCCCGTGATGCGATAGCGCCCGTCGATGCCGGTGACGTCCACGGTCGCGTACTTCAACACGTACACCTCGGCCGTCATGAAGAGCCGCAGGTTGTCGATGAGCACGTAACGTCCCGGTTTCGTGGGGTAGAGGGTGCTCGCGACCTTGCCGCCCGGCGTCGCGACGATTTGTGCGGTGCCGCGATCGCCGCCGATGAGCTCCGGAACGTAGGCCTCGCGGTCGCCGCTCACGACTTCGATCCGCTGGCCGAGCGTGAGCGCGATGGTGCGCGTCTCGAAAGTGCAATCCTTGGCGACGAAGCGCTGCGCCGGCTCCTTCGCGGGAATGTACTCGTGGTAACCGATGACGCTGACGAGCACGTCGGCGAGTGCCCGACCCTCACCCTCGCGAAACGGCTTCGCGTAGAAAGATCGCGCCGCGCGACAGTTGTCGGGAATTTGTTGGGCAATCTGCGGCTGCTCCACCGGCGCGTCGCCCGTCGCGACCACGCGCCCCTCGATGGTGCCGCTCGGACCCGCGTAGGTCGCCTTGCCGTCGGGATTGACGGCGTCGCTGAGAGTCTTCGGATCCAGGGGCACCCCGGATGCCACGGGAGCCGGCAGGCTCACCGAAGCGGACGGCGCTGGCGCGGGACCGTCGGATTTTCGCGGACAGCCGAGCACGCCCGCCGAGGCGACGACGAGCATGCCGGCGCGGCACGCGGTCGTGGCCCGGGCGAGTCCGCGAATCATTCCTTGCTCGACAG
>DASUTR010000043.1:0-10166 GCA_036374535.1 Polyangiaceae bacterium | reverse complement strand
TCCGGAGCCTGACGCGTTCTCGAACGTGCAGAACATGTACGAATGACCTGCGCGGGTCGCCCCGGAGCAATTGTCCGGACACGCGGTGCCTTCGTCGACCGCGCCCGAACAGTTGTTGTCGATGCCGTCACAACGCTCGGTCGAGGGCATCGTCGGAGTGCAACCGCCCTTCCCGCCCATGCCGGCGCCGCCCATGCCCGCGCCGCCCATGCCGGCGCCGCCCATGCCCGCGCCGCTCATGCCCGCGCCGCCCATGCTAGCGCCGCCCATGCCCGCGCCGCTCATGCCGGTTCCACCGGTGGCTTTGCCGCCGCTCCCGCCCGTGCCGTCGCCCGCGGTGCCGCCCGTCGGACCCGAGCCCGCGTCCCCGCTCGTCCCGCCCGCGCTCGTGCCGCCGGTCGTGGTGCCGCCTTCGCCGTCCGTGCCGCCCGTGGCGCCGCCGGTTCCACCCGTGGGTTCGGCGCCGCTACCGCCGTTGTTGCTGCCCGACGCCCCGCCCGTATTCGTTCCGCCGGTGGAGCTGCCGCCGCTGTCCGAACCCGACGAGCCCGCTGCGCCCGAAGTGCCGCCCGTCGAGCTCCCGCCCGAACCGTCGCTCGGTTCGAAGAAGTCGATGTCCTCCGAGCCCGAGCAGGCGACGGCGAGAAGAACGGGAGTAAACCAGGCGAGTGGTTTCGTGAAGTTTGCGTAAGCGCGCGCGACCGGCATGCGACAGGTGATCATGGAGCGTGCGCTCCGTACTTTCAACCGCTTCGAGGACGCGACGCGTCAGCGCTGTGCGCTTCGCACCCACTTTGAACGACCTCGTCCGATAGCCGCGCACCGAACGTTTGACACGATCGTGGTTCGGGCGGGATAACCGCGAAAACGGATGCACGCGATGCTGCCGCAACGTAGGACGAAACACAGCGCGTCAGGTGCCGACGTGCCCTGGTGCGTCCCCGACGGCTCGTCGCGCGGCTCTACAAATTTCCCGCACGACGCGATCGGAGCGCGTTGATGGTCGACGACGCGCCGGGACGTCTCGTGGGCGGCCGCTACGAGCTCGTCGACGTGATCGGTCGCGGCGGCATGGCGGTGGTGTGGCGCGCCATGCAGCGCGGCGCCGTCGGATTCGTGCGCCCCGTTGCATTGAAGCGCGTCATCGCCGCGCTCGCCCGCTCGCCCGAAGCGCTGTCGCTCTTCGCCGAGGAAGCGCGTGTGGGCGCGCTGCTCCGGCACCCGAACATCGTCGCGCTGCTCGACTACGCGCACGACGAGCAGGGCGAGCCGTATCTCGTGAGCGAGCTCGTCGAGGGCATTCACCTCGGCGATTGGGTGCGCGCGCACGCGCGAGCGGGCACTCCGACGCCGTGGGAGCTCGTCGCGGCGATCGGCATCGAAGTGCTGCGAGCGCTCGACGCCGCGCATTCGCGCCTGGACGTGCAGGGCCGACCGGCGGGCGTACTGCATCGCGACGTGACGCCGTCGAACATCTTGCTCGACGAGACGGGCATCGTGAAGCTCGCGGACTTCGGGCTCGCGCGCGCGATGGATCGCGAGCGGATGACGCGCCCGGACGTGGTCAAGGGCAAGGCCGCGTACCTCGCACCCGAGCTCGTGCGGGGCGACGCGCCGAGCCCGCAGAGCGATCTCTTCGCGCTCGGTATCGTGCTGTGGGAAGCGCTGTCGAACCTGCGCCTCTTCGCCGGCGAGAACGAGGTGAAGTCGGCGCTCCTCGTGCGCGACGCGACCGTACCCATGCTCGGAACGAAGCGCGCGGGCGTGCCGCTCCAGATCTCGAGCATCGTGCATCGCGCGCTCGAGCGCGATCCGGAGCGCCGTTTTCGCAGCGCGCTCGAAATGCTGACGGCGCTGCGCGATTCTCTGCGCGTGCTGCCCCAAACGACCGACGCGACCGCGCTCGGCGCCAGCGTGCGTGAGGCGCGTCGACTCCTCGCCGACCCGCCGCCCGCCGTACGAGCGGGCTGAGGCGCGCGCGAAACGTCGCGCCCGGTTCGGGAGGTCGCGCGACGGGAGCTCCGATCGGCAGCGGCACTGCTGAATTTGATTTTCAGTTTCATTCTGGGTAAGATCCGGGACTTCCCGTGAGTCAGCCGAAAACCCTCGCAGAGCTCGGGCTCGGCGATGCCGCGACCATCGAGCACGTCGGCGGCGAGCGCGCGTTCCGCCGCCGCATCATGGAGCTCGGGTTCGTGCCGGGGACGCGCGTCGAGCTCCTCGCCATCGCGCCGCTCGGCGATCCGCTCGAGTTTCTCGTGCGCGGCTCGAGCCTTTCGATCCGTCGCGCCGACGCCGCCGAGGTGCGCGTCACGCGCGGCGTCGAAGAGGTGCTGCACTCGGCCGAGGGAGAAAGCGCCGCGTCGCTGTCGCGCGCCCTCGTCCGGGGCGCGTCGTGACGATCGCGCCGAACGAAAGCGCCGCCACGACGACGCCGGCGCTCGGTACGTCCGGCGCCCCTCCGCTCGTCGTGATCGTGGGCAACCCGAACGTCGGCAAGACCACGCTCTACAATCGTCTCACGGGCGAGCGCGCCCGCATCGGTAACTACCCGGGCGTCACCGTCGAACGTCGCAGCGCGCCGCTCCGGCTCGCCGACGGGCGCAAGCTCGAGATCGTCGACGTTCCCGGCGCGTACTCGCTGTCGGCGCGCTCGGCCGAAGAGCAGATCGCGCTCGAAGCCGTGCTCGGGCTCGACGACAATCCGCGCCCGAGCCTCGCCGTCGTGGTCGTCGACGCGGGGCAGCTCACGCGAAACCTCTACCTCGTGCTGCAGCTCGCGGAGCTCGGCGTGCCGCTCGTCATGGCGCTCAACATGATGGACGAGGTCGCCGAGAACCCGCCGAACGCCGCGGCGCTCGAGAAACTCTTCGGTATCCCCGTCGTCCCGACGAACGGACGGCTCGGCACGGGGCTCGAGGAGCTCAAGGTCGCGGTCGCGCGCGCGCTCGACGCGCCGCAGCGGCCGCGCGTCGATATCCCCTACCCGCGCCAATTGATCGCCGACGCCGATCGGGTCGCGGCCGCGCTGCCTGCCGCGTGGCGCGCGAGCGTCGAGCGCGATCGGAGCCTGGCTCTCTGGGCGCTCGCGAGCATCGACGAGACCGACGAGCTCCTGCACGTGCCCGCGGCGCTGCGCGAGCGCTGCGACGACGTGCGCCACGCCGCGGAGAAGACCGAGGGGCGCGACATCGATCGCGAAATCGTCGCCGCGCGCTACGCGCTCATCGACGCGGCCATCCCCGAACTCTACGCCAAGCTCGAGCGGCACCCGCCGAAACGCAAAGCCTCCGAACGCGTCGATCGGCTGCTGCTCCACCCGTTCGGCGGCTTCGCGATCTTCCTCTGCCTGATGCTGATCGTGTTCCAGGCGCTCTTCTCCTGGTCCGATCCGGCGATCTCGCTCATCGAGGACGCGATGGGCGCGGTCGCCGCGGCCGCCGGCGCAATACTGCCCGACGGACTCTTGCGGGATCTCGTGACGGACGGGGTCATCGGGGGCGTCGGCAACGTGGTGGTGTTCCTGCCGCAGATCCTGCTCCTCTTCTTCTTCATCGGGCTGCTCGAGGACTCGGGGTACATGGCGCGCGTCGCGTTCCTCATGGATCGCGTGCTGAAGGCGCTCGGGCTGCACGGCAGGGCGTTCGTGCCCATGCTTTCGGGATTCGCCTGCGCGGTTCCGGCGATCCTCGCGACGCGCACCATGGAGCAGAAGCGCGACCGCCTGCTCACGATGCTCGTGATCCCGCTGATGACGTGCTCGGCGCGCCTGCCGGTCTACACGCTGATCATCGCGGCGTTGTTCCCGCCGACTCGCGCGTTCGGCTGGCTGCCGGTGCAAGCGCTGCTCATGGTCGCGATGTACGTGTTCGCGATCGTGACGACGCTCGTCGTCGCGGGCGTGCTCGGCCGCACGGTCGTGAAGGGGCGCCGCGTGCCGCTCATTCTCGAGCTGCCGCCGTATCGCATGCCGAGCCTGCGCACGATCTTGCGCATGATGCTCGAGCGTTCGTTCGTGTTCTTGAAGGAAGCCGGCACGGTGATTCTCGCCTGCACGGTCGTGCTCTGGGCGCTCTTGACGTTCCCGCGCGACGACGCGGCGCCCGCGGCCGAGCCGCCGACGAGCGCGATCCACGCCGACGCCGGGAAAACCCCGCCCGCTGCGGAAGCCTCGGACGCCGAGCTCGCCGAGCGCCGCATCGAGCGGAGCTACGGGGGACGGCTCGGAAAGGCGATCGAGCCCGTGCTCGAGCCGCTCGGTTTCGATTGGAAGCTCGGCGTCGGAATCTTGGGTTCGTTCGCGGCGCGCGAGGTGTTCGTCTCGACGCTCGGGCTCGTCTACGGTGCGGGCGAGGTCGACGACGAGGCGCTGCCGCTGCGCCAGAAGCTCAAGCAAGAGACGGTGGGCGGAAAACCGCGCTACACGCCGCTCGTCGGGCTCTCGCTGCTCGTGTTCTTCGCGCTCTCGTGCCAGTGCATGAGCACGCTCGCCGTCGTCAAGCGCGAGACGAAGACGTGGAAGTGGCCGGCGTTCATGTTCGTGTACATGACCGTGCTCGCGTACGGAGCGAGCCTCGTCGTGTATCAGGGCGGGCGGCTCCTCGGCTTTTCGTGACGGGGCGCGTCCTCCCCCGCTCGTTCTACGCGCGCCCGGTCCTCACCGTCGCCCGCGACGTGATCGGCAAGGTGCTCGTGCACGACACCCCGGACGGCCGTGTCGCCGGGCGCATCGTCGAAGCCGAGGCGTACCGTGGTCCCGACGACCGAGCGGCGCACTCGTACGGCGGGCGGCGCACGAAGCGTACCGAAGTGATGTACGGCCCGCCGGGCCACGCCTACGTCTTCTTCGTCTACGGCATGCACTGGCACGTGAACCTCGTCACGACGGCCGAAGGCTCGCCGCACGCGGTGCTCGTCCGCGCCGTCGAGCCGCTCGAAGGCCTTGCGCTCATGGCGGCCCGCCGCGGCGTGCCCGAGACGAGCCCGATGCTCACGAACGGGCCCGGCAAGGTGTGCGAGGCGTTCGCCATCGACGGTGCGCGCTACGGGGCCGATCTCTGCCGCGGGCCGCTCGTACTTATGGATGGGCCGCGCGGGCGAATCGGCCGTTCGGCGCGCGTCGGCGTCGACTACGCCGGCGCTTGGGCGCTTCGGCCCTGGCGCTTCTTCGAGCGCGAAAACCGCTATGTATCGCGCGCACGCCCGAGGTCGTGACAAGCTAGCGAGACAAGGCATGAAGGCGCGCAAACGACTCGACGGCCGCCGCGTCACGCTGTGCGTGACGGGGAGCATCGCCGCCTACAAGTCCGTGTCGTTGCTCCGCCATCTCCTCGCCGAGGGCGCCGTCGTCGAGGTCGTGCTGAGCGCCTCCGCGCGCGAGTTCGTCGGCGCGGCCACGTTCGCCGGGCTCACGGGGCGACCCGTGCTCACGACGATGTTCGACGGCGCGCAAGGCGGCGAGCTCCACGTCGATCTCGCGAAGCGCACCGATTCGATCGTCGTCGCGCCGGCGAGCGCCGACACGCTCGCGCGGTTCGCGCAGGGCCGCGCCGAGGATCTCGTGAGCGCCTTCGTGCTCTCGGCGACGTGCCCCGTGCTCGCGGCGCCGGCGATGCACCCGAACATGTGGGCTCACCCCGCGACGCAACGCAACGTCGAGCTCCTGCGCCGCGACGCGCGCGTGCAGCTCGTCGGACCCGTGGTCGGCGAGGTCGCGAGCGGCGACACCGGGCTCGGGCGCATGGCGGAGCCCGAAGCGATTCTGGAGGAGCTCGTCGCCGGAAACCCGGCGGGAAAGGCGCAAGCGGAGCCGCTCCGCGGCCGGCACGTCGTCGTGACGGCGGGGCCGACGGCCGAGGACATCGATCCGGTGCGGGCGATCACCAATCGCTCGTCGGGAAAAATGGGGTTCGCGATCGCCGAGCACGCGAGGAAGCTCGGAGCGACGGTCACGCTCGTCGCGGGACCGGTCGCCCTCGCGACGCCCGAAGGCGTCAAACGCATCGACGTGCGTTCGGCAAACTCCATGCGCTCGGCGCTCTGGCAGGCGCTCCGTCCCGATCTCTCGGGCGCGGACGCGCTCATCATGGCCGCGGCGGTCGCCGACTACCGCCCGGCGCAGCCGAGCGCGCGCAAGCTCGCGAGCGGCGACGCGGGGCTCACGCTCGAGCTCGTGCCCAACCCCGATCTGTTGCGCGAAATCGGTCACGCGCGCCACGGCCAGCGTCCGGTGCTCGTCGGCTTCGCGCTCGAAACCGAAACGGAAGCCGAAGCCGTGCAGAACGCACGCAGAAAGCTCGCAGCAAAACGCGTCGATCTCGTGGTCGCCAATCAAGCCAGCGAATCGCTCGAACGCGACGACATCCGCGCGCTGCTCGTCGACGCGCGCGATTGCCGCGTCATCGAGAAGACGTCGAAGAGCGAAGCCGCCGCGCGCATCCTCGAATTCGTCGCCCGCACGCTGGGTGAGAAAACGCCGTGACCGACCCGATGACCCGCGACGGCGAGCCGGGCGCTCGCGAACCTGCGCCGCCGGCCAAAGTCGGCCCGCAGCCGTCGCTTCGGCGGCTCGCGCCCGTGCTGATCGCGTTCGTGCTCGTGACCGCGGGGTATTTCTGGGCGTTCCAACCGTCCGTCGCGGGCACGCCCGAGCTGCTCTGGCGCTTCGCGCTGCCGCACGCGCTCCTCACCGTCCTCGCCGTACGCGAGCTCTCGCGCGACGGCGTGCTGTTCGAGCGGCTCAAGCCGCGCTGGGGCGATCTCTCGATCGGCGCGCTCGCCGCCATGCTGCTGCTCGTGGCCTCGTGGTTCGTGCGCGCGAAGCTCGCACCGCCCGGGTCGGACAGCCAGCAGTGGCTCCTGCTGCTCTACGTGATGCTCGGCGATCCCGAGCAGATCCAGCGTTCCATCGTGCTCACGTCGCTCCTCCTCGGCATCACGCTCGCCGAGGAAGTCGTCTGGCGCGGCCTCGTCACCCATCGTCTCACCGAGCACTTCGGCGTGCGCCGCGGCTGGCTCCTCGCCGTCGCCCTCTACTGTCTCGCCGCGCTCCCCACCGCGTACACGCTGCGTGCCCCCGCCGGCCCGAACCCGCTCCTCCTCTTCGCGACCCTGGGCTGCGGCATCGTCTGGACGTTCCTCGCCGTACGCGTGGGCCGCCTCGTCCCCGGGATCTTCTCCCACATGGCGTTCACGTACTTCTCGTTCGTCCAGTTCCGTATCCCGACGTAGCCCCCGTCTCAGCTCGCGCCGGCGATGCGTTGCAGCTCTTCGTCGGAGACTTCGAGGTCGGTATAGACGTTCTGGACGTCGTCGTGGTCGTCGAGACCCTCGATGAGGCCGAGGCAGACTTCGGCGTCCCGACCCGTGATGGGCTTCTTGTTCTTCGGGACGTAAGCGAGCTTGCTCGACTGGATCGGCAGCTTCTTCGCCTCGAGCGCCGCCGTCACACGATCGAGATCGGAAAGAGGGGTCACGACGACCCAGAGCTCCCCTTCGTCGCGGTAATCGTCGGCGCCGGCTTCCACCGCGGCGTCCATCAGCTGGTCTTCGGTGACGCTCGCCTTCTCGAGCGTGATGACCCCCATACGATCGAACGCCCAGCCGGCGACACCGCCGCCCATCTGCCCGTTGTGTTTCTCGAACACCTTGCGGAGCTCGGCGGCCGTGCGGTTCCGATTGTCGGTCATGCCCTCGACGAGATAGAGCGTGCCGCTCGGGCCCGTACCTTCGTACAGCACCTCGTCGTACGACGCGCCTTCGATTTCGCCCGTGCCGCGCTGGATGGCGCGCTTGATGTTGTCGGCGGGCATCTGCTGACCGCGGGCGTCGGCGACGGCTTTGCGCAGGCGCGGATTGGCGTTCGCGTCTCCCCCGCCGATGCGAGCCGCCGTGACGATTTCACGAATCAGCTTGGTCCATGCTCTACCGCGCGCTGCATCCGTGGCGCCCTTCTTGCGCTTGATCGTCGCCCATTTGGAATGACCACTCATCGGAACGGTGGCGTAGCACCGCCCGGCGGGCGAGAAAACAGGGACGAACGGGCCCGAGTCTCCGCTCCTAGAAATTCACAGTCGGGAACGCCCTACCCGGTTTGGCGAAGTGATAGCCCTGAAGCAGGTCGCAACCGGTCTCGATGAGGACATCGCGCTCCTCGGCGCACTCGACGCCCTCGGCGACGACGAGCAAGCCGAGCTCCTTGCAAACCTGCGTCATGGACGCCACGAGCTTTCGCTTGACCGGCGTCTTGTGCACGTCGCGCACGAGGGTCATGTCGAGCTTCACGAGATCCGGCTCGAGCTGCGCGAAGCTCGACAGGCCCGCGTAACCCGCGCCGAGATCGTCCACGGCAATGCGGTAGCCGCGCTCGCGCAGCGCCGCGACGCGCGTTCTCAGATCGCTCACCTTGTGCAACGACGCGCGCTCCGTGATCTCGAGTACGACGCGCGACGTGATCGCGGCGAGCGCCGTGTCCTCGGAGTGGAGCACCGGGTCGAGCAGATCCTCCGGGTGGAGGTTCAAGAAGAGCAGCCAGCTCGGATCGGCGGCGAGCATCGGCTCTGCGGCGCGCTCGCGAATCACGCGACCGAGCCGCGGCAGAGCGTTGAGGCGCTCGGCCGCGTCGAGGACGGCGCCGGGATGGGGCAGCGCGGGCTCGTCGCTGCGCAGCAGCGCCTCGTAGCCGAAAATGCTTCGGTCGCTCGCGCGCACGATGGGCTGGAACGCGATCCAGAGCGAGTCGAGCGCGCGTTCGAAGCTCACCTCGAGCGCGAGGCGGTCGGACCCTTCGCCCGTGCCCGTTCCGAGCAGCGCCTGCGCTTCGCGCTTGGCGCGCCCCAGACGATAGAGCTGCGAGGCGCGGCGCACCGTGCTCGTGAACTCGGCGAGATCGAGGGGTTTGATGAGATAGCGGAACGCGCCGTGTTCGACGGCGTCGGCGGCCGTGCCGATGGCCGGAGCGCCCGTGATGAGGATCACGGGCAAATCCCGGTCGTGATCGCGCACGGCGCGCAAAAGATCGATGCCGTTGAGGCTCGGCATCCCGATGTCGCTGACGACCGCCTCGAAGCCGCCGCCCTGGATCGCGTCGAGCGCCGTTCTGCCCTGGTGGTGCACGACGACCTCGTAGCCGCTCCGGGTGAGCTGCCGAGCCAGGGCGCGGCCGAGCGACTCGTCGTCGTCGACGATCAGGACCCGTGCAAAGTTCCCACCGCTCGACACCTGTGAATCCGCGTGCGGCGATAGGACCGCAGTCCTAGGAGCATAACGGGGCCGTCCGCTTCGAGCAAGCGCCCCCGGGCGAGCCCGGCGACCTCACCTACTTGCGAACGTCTTCGACGCGTTCGACGTGCGGGCTCTCGGGGTGCTCGGCGAGGAAGCGCTTGGCGAGCGCGGAAGCGCGCTCGCGCTCCCCGGTCTGCGCGAGCGCTTCCATGCGCAGCACCTGCACTTCTTGGCGGAACTGCCCGCGCGGGTAGCGCTGCTCGTACTTCGCGAGCGCTCGCAATGCCTGCGAGCTCCTGCCGCTCCGCACCGCGCTTCGCGCCTGGTCGAGCAGCCTGATCTCGTCACGAATGTCGGCGACCGGGGCCGTCGCTCCACGTCGTACAGCCGGTTCCCGCTGTACGGGTTCGGGCTCGGCGGGGCTATTCGATGGAACGCTTTCTGGAACTGGTTCCAGCAGCGCCGCCGGGTGGGCGACCTCGAAGGACGCGGGCGTGGGCAACCCCATGGCCTGCACGACCGGCATGGGGCGGTCGTGCTCGCGCTTCACGACGACGGCGCCGCCCGTGACGAGGCCCACGACGACCACGCCCGCCATCGCGATCTGGTTCCAGCTCGCCGACGCGGCCTTCGCCACGACGCCGACTCCGACGAGCCCGATGCCGAGGCTCATCTTGCGGTGCAGATCGCGCGACGGCCGCTCGCGTGCGATCGCACCGAGGAGCGCGCGCTCGAACGCCGTGCCGTCGCCCTCGAGGAGCCGCTTGGGATCCTTCATCGGCCCATCGCCTCCCGCTTGCTTCCGCGCTCGAGGCGCGACGCGGCGGCGCGAAATGCTTCCCGCGCGCGCCGAAGGCGTGACGCGGCGGTTCCGAGGGGAACACCGACGAGCTCCGCGATCTCGGGCGTGGAAAGTCCCTCGATCTCGAAGAGCACGAAGACGG
>DASUTR010000042.1:0-6097 GCA_036374535.1 Polyangiaceae bacterium | reverse complement strand
GCCGGCGTCTCGCCGTCGTTTCGTACGGCGGCGTAGAACTCCGGCCCCGTCGCGCCGGCGACGAGAGTGAACGCCGTGAGCGTCAGTCCTCCTTCCCCGTTCACTTCGGTGTTGGGTAGATCATCCGGCACGAACGACCGGCCGTCGCCTGTCTGTCCCGCGGCTCCGGCCGAGCCAGCGCTTCCGCCCGCCGCCTGCCCACCGAGCCCCGCCGCCCCCGCGCCGCTGCCCGACGAGCCACCCGTCCCCATGCCCGAAGCGCCGCCCCCCGAGCCGCCCCCGGCTTTTCCTCCGCCGGCCGCGGGATCGCCCGCGCCGTTTTCGGAGCACGCGAGCGGGAGCACGAAAACGACGGCGCGAACCAGCTCTCGAAATGTGGGGGACATGGTGCGCGGGCGCGGAGCCCGAGTCTTCGGAGCCCATGGTAACGCCCGGGCGCGTTCACAGGCGAGCGTTCGACAGCGTCTCGGCGGCCTCGGTGACGGCGACTTGCGTCGCTGCGTCATCTCTGCGCTGATCGCCGCTTGAGGCGCATCCCGGCAACGAAGCGTTCGGTTTCGAGGGGGCCATCACGCGCTCTCGGCGATGTCCTGGGCTTTTTACAGCTCCTGTGGGCGATTGCCCACGGCCTCGAATCGATGTCCAAGCGCCTGCAGCGCTCCCTGGGCGTCACCGGGCCTCAACGCCTCGTGCTGCGCCTCGTCGGCCATTTCGGCTCGGCATCGCCCGGCGACCTTGCGCTCGTCTTGCACGTCCACCCGAGCTCGATCACCGGGGTCCTACGCCGCCTCGACCGGGCACGGCTCATCCGCCGAACGCGGGATCCGGGCGATGCCCGCCGCTCGATTCTAGTCCTCACGCCGCGGGGACGGCGCCTCGTAAAAGACTCGAAGGGAACCGTCGAAGCGGCCGTTCAGGCGACGCTGTCTCGCTTCCCACAAAAACGCATCAATGCCGTTCGAGAGGTCCTTACGTCACTCGCGAGCGAGCTCGACAGCGAACGGCCACGGTGATTCGCAAGGTGAGGGCGCTACTTAGGTACGCCCTCCGAACGATTCTTCCGAATCACGCCCCACAAGATGAGGCCGAACGCGGCGGCGCGCGGCAGGTACCAGTAATGCGTCGTTTCGTCGCTCGGATTGAGGAAGCCGAGCGCCGCGTAGTGGAGCGCCAGGACGAAAAAGCCGGCCGCGAACGCCCGGAACAAGGGGTCGCGCGTGCGCTTCCAGAACTTCCAGAAGTAGACGGCGGCGACGATGCCGAGCGCGGCGAGCGCGCCCCAGAAGAAGCGGTTCATGTCTCCTCCAGGACCAGCCCGAGCACGAGCACGAGCATGGCGGCGAGAGCGACGGCGCCCCGCACGAAGCCCAGATCGGTCTCGGGCGCGACCACGAGATCGACGAAGAGCAGCACGTTGTTCGCGGCGAGCCCGACGAAACAGAGGCTCGCGAGCAACGCCAGGCGAAGCTTGGTCCTCCGATAGTTGGCGACCAAGAGGCCCGCACACAGGGTGCTCGTCAGCGCGCACAGGATGTAGATGAGCTCAGCCATTGCCGCGCGGCTTTCTGATGCGAAATGATTCCGCGAACGTGTGAAGTGCGGCTGTCCGGACGCGCTCGATGGCGTTTTCCGTCATGAGCTTCATCACGCGCGCCGGATTCGCTCGATACTCGCTCACGACGAGCGCTGCCAGGCGCGCCGTAGCGGGCTTCGTGGCGGGGCGAAATTCACCGGGCTTTTCGGGGGACGGCTCCAGGAGCCCGCCCGTGCTCAGGCGCTCGAGGGCGGCGCACAGGGCGTCGGCGGGCAGCGCGACGCTTCGAGCGATCACTTCCGAGTCGCCGCTTTCGTTTCCCTTCGCGAACCACGCGAGAATCTCGAGCTCCTCGATTCCTTCTACGGTGTCGAAGAGAAGCCGCTTCAGCGGTCCATCATCGGTCTCTTGGGACAACGATCTCCATTCTCGGCGATCGCTTTTTTTACCGTACCAGTACTTTTAGTTCAAACTAAATGAGCGTCGTGCCGCGTTCTGCCGCACTTCGAGCAGTCATTGGTTGAAAAGCCCGAGCGGAGCCGGCCCTGCCCGGCCCAGGCTCGACGTGACGCGACGCGACGAGCTACTTCTTCTTTGCCGTCTTCGACTTCAGGCCGCCCTTCGGACGCTCGTCGGGAACGAGGTCCAGGTTCGACCAGTAAAATTCGTTCTTCGTGCCGGCTTCGTCGGCGAAGCCCACCGTCTTCACCTCGGCTTCGATCGTCTTCGTGCCTTCGGGCACGTGGTCCTTCTTCACGCACGAGAAAAACACGAAGATGGTCTCGTCGGGGTTGACGGCGCCGGCGAAGATATTGCCCGAGCAAATCTGCATCGGTCGCGGCTTACCGCCGTGGGTCACCTGGAGCTGCTTACCCGCCTTGTCGTAGAAATACGCGGCGACCGACCCGTACAGGATCTTCTTCTTGGTTTTGTTGACGACCTTGAACTTCGGACCTTCGTCGGTCGTCTTGCCGGTGTACGTCACTTCCATCATGCGCGAATCGCCGGAGCCTTTGCACGGCTCCGCGGACGTGCCGATGCCGCTCGAGCCTTCGGGACAATCCTCGCGCGGTTTCGGCGGCGGCGGCGGGGTCGGAGTCGGGGTCGGAGTCGGAGCGGCGGCGGCGGCGCTCGGCTTCGCGGCGAGCGACTCTTTTTCGGCTTTCTCTTCGCAACCGAAGAGCAGCGAGGCGAACGTCAAGCAGACCAGCAAGTGCGACCACGGTGCGAGCGACATGGGGCGCGACCCTACCACGCCCCGGCCAGAGACTGCGACGGCCGCGCGCCGGCCCGCCCGCTCCCTAGGATTTTTCGGCTTCGCACGCCCGCGAGGCGTTCTTCTCGTCCCGCGACAGGATTGGAGCCAACGCGCGGCGACGCTATGAGGTGCTCATGGCGGCGTCGTCGGATTCTGTGCTCGCGATGATCGCGTTCGCGCGCGTGGTCGAAGCGCGCTCGTTCACGGGAGCGGCGGCAAAGATGGGGGTTTCGAAGTCGGTCGTCAGCGAACGGGTGAGCACGCTCGAGCGCGAGCTCAAGCTCAAGCTCCTGCACCGCACGACGCGCAAGCTCTCGCTCACGCCCGACGGCGTCGCGCTCTACGAGCGCTGCGCGCGCGTCGCGTCGGCCGCCGACGAGGCGCTTTCGGCATTCGAGGAAGCGGGCGACGCGCCCCGCGGGCTTTTGCGCGTGAACGCGCCCATCGTCTTCGCCGAAGAGTACCTGATCGCACCGATCGCGACGTTTCTCGCGAAGTTTCCGGACGTTCGCGTCGAGCTCGCGCTCAGCGACCGCCCCATCGATCTCGTGGAAGAGAGCACCGATGTCGCGGTGAGGATCACGTCACGGCTCACCGGAGCCGGTCTGGTCGCGCGGCGCTTCGCGAGCGACAAGCCCGTGCTTTGCGCGGCGCCCGCGTACCTCGAACGTCGGGGCAGGCCGGCGTCGGCCGAGGAGCTCGTGCGGCACGATTGCATGACCTATTCGCTGCTCGCGGTCTCGCTCGAGTGGCGCTTCCGCGTTCCCGGCTCGAAAGAGCCGGTTGCCGTGCCCGTCGAGCCGCGCTTTTCGGCGGCGAGCGGCGCCGTGTTGCGGCGAGCAGCGCTCGCGGGTCTCGGCATCGCCGTCTTGCCGCGGTTCATGGTCGCCGCCGATCTCGCGGCGGGGCGGCTCGTAGTGGTGCTCGACACACTGCACGCGCCCGCGCTCGGGATCTTCGCGGTGTATCCCGAGAGCAGGCGCGTTCCGAGCAAGGTGCGCGCGTTCGTCGACACGCTCGTGAAGCACTTCGCGACGCCACGCTTTTGACGCTACGGCCGGCGCGAGCGGTCCGCGAGCCGCCGGTCGAGCGAAAAGCGACCGCTCCCATCGATGACCACGACGAGCGCGAGAGCCATGGCGAGCAGGTGATATTCGAAGCCTTCTTGGCCCGCCGGCAGGGCGCCGAACCAGTTCATGAAAAAGCCGCTCTGGAGATGGGTGCTCGCGGCGAACGCCATGAGGGCGAACAGAAGGGCCGCCGCGACCCGGCCCCCGATGCCGACCAAGAGCGCGAGCGGAGCCAGGAGCTCGGCCACGATGCCGAGCGCGGCGAGCGGTGCGGGAAAGCCGAGGGTCCCCGTCATCCAGGCGAGCGTGCCCGAGAAGCCGTAACCTCCGAACCAGCCGAGCGCGTGCTGCGCGCCGTGGGGGAAGAGGACGAGGGCTAGCGCGAAGCGCGCGACGAGCGGAGCCGTCCCATCGGTTGCGAGGACGCGCCCGGCGAGCGGACGCGAGCTCGAACCTTGGGTGGAAACACGGCCCTCGAGAATGGAACGAGACGGATACATGGTCATACGGAAGCTCCTTGAACGCCGGCAACGCCGGCATCTGCGATGCAGGCGAACTTAGGTCGCGCGTGGAGCTCCGATTAGCCGGCAAAGCGCGGACACACCGTTCGCTCGGGCGAACGATGTCTAGCTCGCTAGACCTGGCGAGAATCGTCGTTCGCGCTCGCGCCGGAGGCCGCGGCGTGCACGGTTTCGAGCAGTTCCTTGAGCTCGACCGGTTTGGCCATCTTGCCCACGATCTTGTCGTGGCGGGGAAGGAGCGAATGCTTGCTGCCCGAGACGACGAGCACGGGGACGCGCGAGAGCCGATGATAGCGACGCATCACGTCGACGAGCTCGCTCCCCGACATCACCGGCATCTCGAGATCGAGAATGACGAGCGACGGCTCGTCGGTGGATGTCATGAGATCGAGCGCGTGCCGGCCGTTGCGCGCCTCGAAGACTTGAAACCCCTCGTCTTCCAGCACGTCTCTCATCGCCGAGCGATCGTCGTCGTCGTCTTCGACGAGTAAGATACGCTTCGCCGCTTCCGTTCGTTTGGCCGCGGCAGAATGCGTATCCTGCATCAACGTTTTTTGCGGCTTCGAAGCGTCTCGCGCAAGAGAAAAAACGCATCGATTCGCCATCTAGACGCTATGAATCGGTGTGCCGCGACGGACCGAGTGTGTCGAAAATGTCGTGTGACCGGCGGATGACACGCTGCGACGTGGCAACTTGCGACGAGCCCTCGGCGCGCTTGCCAGGAAATAGCGCGGAGGATAGCTAGTGAAGGTTCCGTAACTCCGTCGATTCGTCGGACCGACTTCGAACGCCACCTCGTGAAATGAGCGACCATCGTAACCCCGACGACCCGGAAATCCCTCGTCCGGGTGCGATGCCTCCTCCCGGCGAGCTCCCGTCGGACGTGGAGTCGTTGAAGAAGGCCGTCGCGGCGCGCGACCGCGCCGTCGCCGTGGTGGCTCACGATCTTCGCAATCCGATTGGCGTCATCTCGCAGACGGGCGCGGTCTTGCTCCGTCTCGTCAACGATCCTCACGCGCTACGTCACGTTCAGCGCATCCTCGATGTTGCCGAGCGCGCTCGGAATCTCATCGACGACGTGCTCGACATCGCGGCAATCGAGGAGGGGCGTTTCTCGATTCACCGGCGCTCGACCGATCTGTCGGCCATCGTGCTGTCCGTGGTCGAGTCGCAACAGGGGCTCGCGGCGGGCAGCTCGGTCCTGATCACGACCGACCTGTCGCCCGACATACCGCTGCTCGAGGTCGACGAGCGCCGCCTGCGCGAAGTCTTCGAGAATCTGCTCGGTAACGCGTGCAAATTCACGCGCGCGGGAGACTCGATCGTCGTCGGAGCGAGACTACGCCCCGGTCAGGTGCTCGTTTGGGTCCGAGACACGGGACGCGGCATCCCCGAGGACGACCTCGCGCGAATCTTCGACCGCTTTTGGCACAGCCAGAAAACGGATCGGCGCGGTACCGGGCTCGGTCTCGGCATCTGCAAGGCCATCGTCGAGGCCCACGACGGCCAGATCTGGGTAGAAAGTACGATGGGGGAAGGGACGGTCGTGTACTTCACGTTGCCCGCGCCCTCGTCGCCGCAGCTGGAACCGGTGCCCCGGGCGCCCGCGAACATCCTCATCGTCGACGATAGGCCGCAAAATCTCGTGGCGCTCGAAGCCATTCTCGAGCGGCCCGACTACCACTTTCTGCGCGCCGGGTCGGGCGAAGAGGCG
>DASUTR010000041.1:0-2923 GCA_036374535.1 Polyangiaceae bacterium | reverse complement strand
GTGCGCCACTGGAGCCACTTTTCGCGAACGAGC
The DNA here is from genome assembly GCA_036374535.1 of Polyangiaceae bacterium. Taxonomy (GTDB): domain Bacteria; phylum Myxococcota_A; class Polyangia; order Polyangiales; family Polyangiaceae; genus PMG-095. The sequence goes on along the minus strand of DASUTR010000041.1, from coordinate 2,890 downwards.
GCCGACGAAGGGATGCGCCGCTACCATGAAACGATCGCTCGCCTCGTCGAGCATCTCGTGCGCGAGCGAGCGGCCGAGGTGACGTTCGTCTCCACGTGTCAGGGCATTCCCGAGTACTGGACGAACGACGCGCGCACGGCCGGCGAGATCGTCGCGCGAATCGCGCCCGACGTGCGTCCGAGCGTCCGCCTCGACGGCAATTTTCGTCGCCCCGAAGAGCTCCTGGAGTTGTTCGCCACCACCGACCTCGTGGTCGCGACTCGCATGCACGCCGCGATTCTCGCGCTCATGGCGGGAACGCCCGTTCTGCCCATCGCGTACGAAACCAAGACGAGCGAGGTCTTCGCGTCGTTGTCGTGCGGCGATCTCGTGCTCGAGCTCGAGACGATTACCCCGGAGCGGGCCGTCGACACGTGCAGCGCGCTCTTCCGGGACATCGACGCCCGGCGTGAAGCCCTCGCGTCCGCCGTCGACGAGCAGCGGGGGAGCGCACGCAGCGTCGTCGAACGTCTGCTGAGCCTTTCGCTTGCGAGGGCTCGCGCGGGATGAAAATCGCGTTCGTCACCGGCAGCTTTCCCAAGCTCTCCGAGACGTTCGTGCTCGACCAGATCACAGGCCTCATCGACCTCGGGCACGACGTCGAAATCTTCGCGTTCGAGTCGGCGCACGAGTCCGTGCGCCACGCCGCGATCGAGCGATACGCGCTCTTCGAGCGCACGACGGTGCTGGCTCGAAACCGCCGAAGAACGCTGGCCGGCGCGCTCGCGGCCCTTCCCGACCTCGGACGCTGGCTGACGGGACCGCGCTATCGCGACGCGCTCGAAACTCGCTGGGCGTACGGCCGCCAAGGACCGTTCGACGTCGTCTACTGTCACTTCGGCCACGTCGCGGAGCGAGCGCGACGCCTCCGGCACGTCGGGTTCTTCGAGGGGCCGCTGGTCGCCGTCTTTCACGCCTACGACCTCGCGGTCTGGCCGCGCCTGCACGGCCCGGGCTGCTACGCCCAGCTCTTCGCCGAAGCCGACCGGCTCTTGCCCATCACGGAACACTGGCGTCGTCGGCTCCTCGAGCTCGGCGCCGACGACGAGAAGATCGAAGTCCGGCGCATGGGGATCGATCTCGGGACGTTCGGCTTTCGCGAGCGGACGGCGAGCGAGAGCGTCGAGTTCGTCAGCGTGGGGCGGCTCGTCGAGAAGAAGGGGTTCGGGCTCGCCATCGAAGCGTTCGCCCGCGTCCGTTCGCGAATGCCACGGCGATTTTCGTACCACGTCGTGGGAGACGGACCACTCCGATCCGAGCTCGAAGCACTCACGAGCCGTTCTGGGCTCTCCGATCTCGTCACGTTTCACGGAGAGAAGTCGCGAGACGACGTCGCGAAGCTGCTCGATTCGAAGCACGTGCTGGTCGCGCCGAGTGTCACCGCGAAAGACGGCGACACGGAGGGCCTACCGATGGTGCTCATCGAGGCCATGGCGCGCGGCCTCCCCGTCGTCACCACCACGCACAGCGGCATTCCGGAGCTGATTTCCGACGGTGCAACGGGCTTCCTCGTTCCCGAAGGCGATGTCGACGCGCTCGGCAGCGCCCTTTTCGACGCGATGTCGGCGGAGCGCTGGCCGGCCCTTTCGCGAGCAGCCAGAAGCAGAGTGGAGGAGCGTCACGACGGCCGGCGCCTCGTTCACGACCTCGTTCGGCTGTTCGAGTCCTTGCCGGGCGCGGTCACTGCACCCGATCGAGCCGGTGCAGGACGTTGACCTGAGAGCGACTCCACGTTTCCACTGCCGCCTGCATCGCGCGGAGCTCCGCGGGGCGCTCCGCCGCCACGTCCTTCGTTTCGCGCGGATCGGCCCGAAGGTCGTAGAGCGCGTCCGCATCGACCACGACGTCGCGCACGAGCTTCCAGCCGTCGCGCTCGAGCGCGAGCTTGGGCGGATACGTGCCGGTTTCCCACATTCCCCGGAACAAGCGGCGCTGCTTCGCTACGTCGGCGCGCCCGCCGCGGGCGAGAAAAGCGAAAAACTCTCGACCTCGAATGCTGAACGCCTCGGTCGGTAGCGAGCGCACCGGACGCTCGGCAAGAAGCTTCGGCAGCGGCAGCCCCTGAGCGGCGAGAGCCGCCGGCAGCGCGACGCCGAGGTGATCGAAGATCGTGGGCATCACATCGAGCTGGCTGACTCCGAGCGCGAGCTCCGTCACGTTCGCGGGCAGCCCGGGACCGGATGCGAAGAAAGGGATGTGCACGATGGAATCGGCGACGTGGACGTGGTGTCCGAAGTACGGCTCGCCGTCGAGGACCTCTCCCATCGCTTGACCGTGATCCGCCACCACGATGACGAGCGTGCGCGCGGCCAGCGGTTCCCCGTAAAACCAACGCATGAAGGCGCCGAGCTCGGTATCCACGGCGTGCACCTCGCTGCGATAGCGCTCGACGATGGGAGCCGTGCGCGGAGTCTTGCCGCGGGCTTGATAAGGCCGGTGCGGATCGAAAAGATGCACCCAGGCGAAGAACGAGTGCTTCCCGGCCTCGCCGGCGAGCAGCTCCTTCAGCCCGGAGAGTGCGACGCCGGTGCTCGTGTGGCGTCGAACCGACGCCGCATCTTGGACGATGAAGCTCGTCATCGCGCCCGTGTCGAACCAGCGCTCGCCGGGTTGGCTCAAAAAAACCGTGCGGAAACGCGGCGCCAACACAACGAAGAGCCTTCGGCGGGACCAGTGTGAGCTCTGCGCCACGATGGACGGCGGGTGTGACGTGAAGATCGCGCCGTAGGCGAGCGGCGTTGCGGGGTACTGCGCTACGGCCCGCGGCACGTAGACTCCGTGCCGCCGCCAACGTGCGAACTCCGGCGCGATGTTCGGATCGGACCAGGTGTCCGAGCGCGTCGCCTCGAGG
>DASUTR010000040.1:0-6747 GCA_036374535.1 Polyangiaceae bacterium | reverse complement strand
AGCCGCGCGAGCGTTTTTCCGGGCGTCTCGCTCGCTCGGAGCTCTTTACGCCAGAGCAGCGCCACCTCGTCGCCCGCCGGCGCGCGCGGCTCGCCGACGAACACGACGGGCGTCGCCTTTACTTGGGCGAGCAGGGCCGCTCGTTCGGCCGGCGGCAACTCGAACGCCGGAATCGCCGGTTCTCGAACGATCGCGGCGATGCGCGCGACGCAGGCTTTCGCGTCGCGCTGAAACGCACTCGGTACGCTCGCGCCGGGCGCGGCGGCTACCGCTCCGAGCGAAGCGCTCGGCATCGCTCGAGCTTCCGCGGCGCTGACGATGGGCGCGGCGATTCCACCGTCGCTGCGCTCGTCGCTGCCGGCTCGCCCGCCGCAGCCGAGGACAACGGCAAGGAAGAGAACAGGACGCGACACCCTCACTATTTTAGTACTACTGCGTGCCATCGGCGATCCCTCCCCTCCGGCTCGGCGAATCCAGCGACGCGCGGACCGAGTTTCCCTCGCCCGTTCGCCTTGCGTGAGAAACGCGTAAAATGGCTTCTCAATTCCGCAGTTTCGACATAGAAACGGCGGCTTCTTGCGATGAAAACGCTTATGCCGCAGCGCCGCGGAAAACGCAGTAAAGGCCCCGTGACGCTCTGCGTCGACATCGGTGGCACCGGCATCAAAATGATCGCGCTCGACGGGCAGGGTAAGCCGATCAACGAGCGGTCGCGGACGTTGACCCCGAAACCCTCGACGCCGGCGGCCGTCGCGGCCGTCCTCCGCACCATGGTGCAGGAGCAGCCAGCGTTCGACCGCGTTTCCGTCGGTTTCCCCGGCGTCATCGTCGAGGGCGTCGTGCACACCGCGGCCAATCTCGGTGACGCGCTCTGGTCGGGCCACGACATCCGCCGCGATATCGAGAAAGCCTGCAAGAAGCCCGTTCGCGTCATCAACGACGCCGACCTCCAGGGCTACGGCGTCATCGTGGGCAAGGGCGTCGAGCTCGTGCTCACCCTGGGCACCGGGCTCGGCTCGGCCTTGTTCGTCAACGGCCACCTCGTCCCGAACCTCGAGCTCGGCCATCACCCCTTCAAGAAGGGCAAGACGTACGAAGAGCGCATCAGCGACAAAGAGCTCAAGCAGATCGGCAAGAAGGACTGGAGCCGTCGCGTCCGGGAAATGATCGACACCCTCGAGCCCATCTTCAACTACGACATCCTGCATCTCGGCGGCGGCAACGCGCGCCATCTCCGCGCCGCGCTGCCGAAGAACGTCCGGATCTTCACGAACGTCGACGGCATGACGGGCGGACTCCGGCTTTGGGAGCATGATTAGCTTGCATGCCGCCGGCTGATCCTCCGGTTCCCTCGCCACGCATCGTGCGCGAGCGCTTGCGCGACGGAGGGCGCGTCCGTTTCGCCGAGGGCTCGCGCGAAGCAGTCATCGATCGCAAGCGCGCGGAGGAGCTCCTCGCCGCACTCGTCAGCGACGAAGGCAAGCTCGATCGCGTGCTGCTCCTGCCCCCCGACTTCACGCGATTTCATTCCGGCGCGGGCGAGCTCACGTCGCTTCTCTACGCTCGCTTGAAGGAGCGCGCCAAGGTCATCGAGGTGCTGCCGGCGCTCGGCACGCATGCCCCCATGACAGCAGCGGACATCCAGACCATGTTTCCCGGCGTTCCGCTCGACCGCTTCTTCGTCCACGAGTGGCGAAGCGGTCTCTCGATGCTCGGGGAGGTTCCGTCCCCGTTCATCCACGAGGTTTCGGGCGGAAAGCTCGCGTATCCGGTGCGCTGCGAAATCGACGCGCGCATCGCCGACGGCCGCTGGGATCGCATCTTCTCGATCGGGCAGCTCGTCCCGCACGAAGTCATCGGCATCGCCGGCCACGACAAGAACGTCTTCGTCGGAACCGGCGGCAAGGACGTGATCGACAAGACGCACTTCCTCGGCGCGGTCTGCGGCATGGAATCGATCATGGGTCGCGCCGAAACTCCCGTGCGCGACGTGATGTCGTACATGGCGAGGGAATTTGCTTCGCACCTGCCCATCACGCACGTGCTCACCGTACGGACACGCGACGCCCTCGGCGGCATGGTCACGCGCGGACTGTTCGCGGGCGAGGGCCACGCCGTGTTCAGCGCCGGGGCGCCGCTCGCGCAGGCCTCGAACCTCGAGTTTTTGGACGCGCCGCAGCCCAAAGTCGTCGTCTACCTCGACCCCGCCGAGTTCCATTCGACCTGGCTCGGCAACAAGGCCGTCTACCGCACGCGCATGGCGCTCGCCGATGACGGCGAGCTCTTGATCCTCGCCCCCGGTGTCTCCCGCTTCGGCGAAGATCCCGGCATCGATCGCCTGATCCGCCGCCACGGCTACCGCGGCACGCCCGCAACGCTCACGGCCGTCGCCGAAGATCCCGAAATGGCCGGCTCGCTCTCGGCCGCAGCGCATCTCATCCACGGCTCGTCCGAGGGACGCTTCCGCATCGTCTACGCACCCGGCAAGCTCACGAAAGACGAAGTGAACGGCGTCGGCTACGAATACGCCGAGCTCCGACAAGCCCTCGAGCGGTACGACCCGGCGCGCCTGCGCCCCGGAAAGAACGTGCTGCCCGACGGCGAGGAGATCTTCTTCGTCGAAAATCCGGCGCTGGGCCTCTGGGGGCTCCGCTCCCAGTTCGCGGCCGGCTAGAAAACGAGCACCCGCGCGCTGGCACGCGGGTTGCTCTGGTAGGTGGCGAAAGGAGCCCTGTCGTGACCCGCAAGATTGCCGCCGCTCTCGCCGTGACTTTGTTACCCGCCTGTGGCGCCGCTGCTTCCAACGCACCGGAAGCCCCCGGGCGACCCGTTGGCTTCCAAATCAGCGCCGCCGAGCTCCAAGCCGACGAACCACCCCGCAATCCGGACGACGACTACGTCGTAGGTCCCTTCGTCGCCGGCGAAGCGGGCGTTCGCACCTATTACATCGTCCGCAACTGACCGCTGGCGAGACGCGAGCACGGCGAAAGGCCGGGGCCCGCCACTGCGCTTCATGCGTGCGTCGTGACGCGCCGTTCGCGCCAGAGATCGAGTGCTTCGACTCCGAGCCGCACGAAGAGCGGGCCTAGAATCAAGCCGAATCCTCCGAACATCACGATGCCGCCGAGGATGGCCACGAGCGTCACGAACGTCGGGAGCTTGAGCTTACCGTAGCGGGCGAGCCACGGCGCGAGCAGGTTGTCGATCGTCGAAGCGATGCAGCCGAAAACGATGAGGGCGATGCCGGCGCTCGTGCGCCCCGTCGCGAAGAGGAGCACCGTGAGCGGCACCCAGACGAGCGCCGTTCCGAGCGACGGAATCAGCGCCGCGAGCATCGTGATGAACCCGAGCAGCAACGGCTGCGGAACGCCAATCACGACGTAGCCGATGGTGGCCACCGTGCCCTGGAGCAGCGCCGTTCCCCCGATCCCTACGAATAGTCCGCGCCCGGTTTCGATGAACGCCCCCGCGAGCCGATCGAACGCCCCGCGTGAAACGAACGAGCGTTCGCGCAGCCAGGCAACGGCGCGGGAACCGTTCGCGATAGCCTGAAAAACACCGAAAACGTAGATGACGAGCCCGACGGCAACCGCCGTGAGCCCGCCGAGGGCCGCTTGCGCAAACCCGGCCGCCTGTCCGCCGTGCTGGCGCGCGAAGTCGGCAATGCGCTGCGGGTTCAAATGGGTGAGCGACGGCCCGACGCCCGCGGGCACGACCAAGTGCAACACGTCCGTCAGCTGCTTGGACGAACGCAGCTTCGTCGCGAGCTCTGCCGTCGTCGCCACCACGGAAACAGTGAGCACCGTGAGCGGTACGAGGATCAGCAAAACGACGAGCGTCGTCAGAACGAGCGCCGTGCGACCTCGACCCTTCAGTTTCCGTGCAAACCGGGCTGCGAGCGGCTCGAGCAGGTTCGCGGTCCACACGGCCAGCACGAGCGGCGCCCAGAGCGGCACGACCGCGATGACCGCGAGCGCCACGAGCCCGATGACGAGGGGACGAAGCGGTACGGCGCCTGCGCGCGCCCTTGCGGTATCGAGCTGGGCGGTCAACGCGCGCGCGCCGCCTTGGCTCCCCGCGGCCCGCTTTTCCCGCGCTTCTCCGCTTCACGCAGCGACGCGCCTTCCGGGCCGTCCACCGCCTTTCGCGCTCGCTCCGCGCCGCGCTCGATGGACTTCTTGTCCGAAAGCGCGCTCGCGAGGTGCTTGTTGTAGGCGCGCGTCGCGGTGTAGCTCCCCTCGCCTTCGACAGAGCCCCGCGATCCGGTCTTCTCACTATTCTTGGATTTCGGCATGAAAACCTCGTGCTCACGAGAAGCAGGTTTCGTGCCGGATTTGCGTGACGGAATGCCACGCTCGTGCCAAACGCGCGTCAGTTCAGCGCGATGTCGCCGACGAGCGCGTCGTAGGACTCGTACTTCGCGAGCTTCCCCCTCGCGCGCTCGCACACCGCGCTCGATGCTTGGCCGGTCGTTTCCGCGAGAAAACACAGGTACTCGGCGACGTTTTTGGCGTAGGCGAGACGCCCCGCGGGACTCACGGCGTAAAAGCGCGCGCGCTGCCGATATCCCGCGCGCCCGTGATCGCCGAGCGCCGTCTTGTCGGCGCGCCCGTCGGCTGCGAGCACGAACAAGAAATTGTATTCGAACCAGAACATGTGGTCCGGGCTCGGGACGAGCGCGTCGAGAGCCGTCGCGCAGGTTTCGGGACTGGAAAACACGTCCGTCGAGCGCCCCTCGTGGCCGAGGGCGTGCGTCACGAAGCTCCGCGCCATCTGACGTTCTTGAGCGTCCGCGCTGAACGAGCTCAACGTCGCGAGCTCTTTGGTGAACCGGTACCAATCCTTCCACAGCGCTCTGTCGGCAGCGTCGGGCGACGCCGCGAGCGCGCGCCCCATCTCGTACGTGTAGCGGCCGCTCGTCTTGATCTCGAGATGGCTGCCCGTGATGCGCCCGCAAAGCCGATAATTTTCGGCCGATTTGCCCGACCCCGAGTGAAATCCAATCGAGACGCCGAACGCCTTGCAGACGTTCCACGCCCGCGAGACGCGTCGCTCGAGCTCCGCGTTGTCCTCGAAGGGGAAGTTCTTCTGGAATCCGAACGCCGGCGCGACGTAGTGCACCCGGATTCCCAGAGCTTCGATGAGCGCCAGCATCGTCGCGAGTGTTTCGGGCGTCGTGAGACCCGGCAGCTCGTCGATCGAGAGCTCCCGGAAGTACGCGCGCCCTTCGGCGGTCGTGAACGCTTTCTCGCGCGCCTCCGCGTACAGACGGTCGCGCCGTTGCATTTTTTGCACGGCGGGCCACACGGCGGACAGGAGCTCGACGAACGCCTTCTCGTCGAGTGCGATGCCGACCTCGGCGACGCGCGCCTTCACGCGACGGGTCACGTCGGCCGGCACATTTTCCGTGACGTAAGCGGCAGGATCCGCCGGTTTTCTCGTCTGACCGAGCTCGGGCGAGAGGTCGAACGTGATGTAACTCGCGAGCAAGCAGCCGCGCACGAGCTCGGCCTCACGCCCGTCGAATTTTCCACCGACCGGCTGGTGATCGGCGTTGAAGCCCCACGCGATGCCACGCAGGTGAAATCCTGTTTTGAGCTTCGACAGCACCGCGCCGTGGCTCATGCCCTCGACGCTCTGCCCCTGGTGTCCCTCCGGGACCTCGGCGCCGATGAACGGAAACGCGACGCCTTCGAGCCGCCCGTCGAGCATCGCGTCGACGTCGTAGACGAGCTCGCGGGGAATACTGTTCTGGTTGGCCGTCATGCTCAGGCCGAGCTCGGTCATCGCCCACTCGACCGCCGGCCAATGCAGCGTCGTGAAGCGCGCACCCACCCCGAGGCTCTGGTGCGCGAGCGTGCCCGCCGCCTTCGGAAAGATCGTGGAGCCGGGATCGTGCTCGAGCGCGAGGTTCTTGAGCTTCAAGAGATTGCGCCACGACGCCGGAAACGCCGCACGCCCGTCGAGCATTGCGACGCCGTCGTCCAAAACACGGAGCGCCTCCGGCCCGCCGGCGCGCGGCTTCAGGAGCCAAGCGTGCTCGCCGCGCTCGTCTTCGGCGAGTGTAAACCAACCCGCGGCCGTCTCGAACGTGCTCCGAGCGTGCAGCGTCACGCGCTCGCCGCGCGCGAGCCGCGGGGCGAGCGCCGCCCAATCGAGACAGAAATCGGGCGACACGCACGGATTCTTCGCGATGAAGAACTCGTTTTTCAGGAGAAACGCGTTGATGCCGTTCATGATCGCCTCCTCGCTCGCTAGCGCTGGATGCGCGCCGAGCCGCCCTTGGCGAACGCGCGCACCTGGTCGACCGTCGCCATCGTCGTATCCCCGGGGAAGGTCGTGAGGAGCGCGCCGTGCGCCCAGCCGAGCCGCACGGCCTGCTCGGGAGGTTCCCCGGCGAGCAGCCCGTAAAAGAGCCCGCCCGCAAAGCCGTCGCCGCCGCCCACGCGATCGATCACGTCGAGCTCGCATGTCGGCGCCGAATACGTCTTGCCGCTCATCCACGCGACCGCGCTCCAGGTGTGACGATTCGTGCTGTGAACCTCGCGCAGCGTCGTCGCTACGACTTTCACGTTCGGATAGCGCTCCGCCACCTTCTCGATGAGCCCGACGAACACCTTCGTATCGAGCTTCGACTCCGCGTGCACGTCCGGGCCGCGCACGCCGAGGCCCTTCTGCAAGTCCTCTTCGTTCCCGACGAGCACGTCCACGTGCGGCACGATGCGCTCCATCAGCGCGCGCCCGCTC
>DASUTR010000039.1:0-8108 GCA_036374535.1 Polyangiaceae bacterium | reverse complement strand
GCTCGGCGACGGCGATCTCACCGAGTTCGACGCCGAGATGCAGCGGCTCGCGAGCCTTGCGGAAAAGGAGGATCGTGACGCCGCGCGCGAAGCGCTCGAACGCGCGGAGAAAGCAGCGCGGGAGAAGGGCGCGCACGGGCTCGCCGACGCGCTCGGCCGCCAGAAAAAAGCGCTCGAGCGCGCCGAAGGAAAAGCCGAAGCGCTGCGCGAGCTCGCCAAGCGCCTCGAGGGCGCGCTCGACGACGAAGGCCAAAAGGCGCTCGGCGAATTCGGCAAATCGGGCAGCCCGGAGGCCCAGAAAAAGCTCGCCGAAGCGCTCGAACGGGCGCTCAAAAAGCTCACCGACGAAGAGCGCCGCCGGCTCGCGGAGAACCTCAAGAAAGAGCTCGAGCGCGGCGGGGGCGACGGCGCGCCGTCATCGCGCGAAGAGCTCGAGGATCTGGCGCGGCGGCTCGGCGAGAAGGGCGCCGAGAAGCTACTCGAAGAGCAGCTCCGCGAACTCGCGCGACGCGATCCGAGCGACGACGCGCGACGCGAGCGAGGACTCGGCGACGCCGATCGTGGTGGAGCGGACGCCGAACGCGGTCTCGGCGCCATGCCGATGCCGATGGACGGCGCCGGGCGCAAGGGCAGCGCCGCCCAGGGTCCGAAGCAAGAGGCGGCGTCGAGCCCGAAGGGCAACGACGGCACCGGTCGGGGCGGAACGCGCGACGAAGGCACCGGCGACCACCGCGGGGGCACGGAGCCGCTCGACTCGAAAGCGTTCCGCTCGAAGGCCGAGCCCAAGCTCCTGCCTGGCATGCCCATGCACTCGGCGACGCTCGGCCGCGCACCGGCGCGTCCGGGAGAAACCGCGAACCAGCTCGGCACAGGCAAGCTCGGGACGGCCGGCCCTGCCGAAATCGGCGCGGTCGAGGGCGCCGACATTCCGGAAGAGTACCGCGAACAGGTGGGACGCTACTTCGAGCCGTAGCCCGCCGGTCCCCATTTCGCCTCGCGAGACGACGCTGCGATCCGAAGTCTTGGTGGTAGCCTAACGCTCAGCATGTCCACGGGCTCCGATCCCACGAGCTTCGAAGCGCGCCTCGCTCGCGCCGAGAAAGCCTGCGCCGAGTTGCGCCGCGCGATCGGCACCGTCATCGTCGGTCAGGACGAAGTCGTCGCGGAAGTGCTGTGGGGCCTCATCGCGGGAGGCCACGTGCTGCTCGAAGGCAATCCCGGGCTCGGCAAGACGCTGCTCGTGCGCACGCTCGCCTCGTGCCTCGAGCTTCGCTTTTCGCGCATTCAGTTCACGCCCGATCTCATGCCGAGCGACGTGACGGGCACGAACGTGCTCGTGCTCGGCGAGAGCGGGGGCGCGCACGGCCGCTTCGAGCTGCATCGCGGACCGATCTTCGGCCAGGTCGTGCTCGCGGACGAAATCAACCGCGCGACGCCGAAGACGCAGAGCGCGCTGCTCGAAGCCATGCAAGAGCACGCCGTCACCATCGCCGGCGTCCGCCACGCGCTCGAAGAGCCATTTTTCGTGCTCGCCACGGAAAATCCCATCGAGATGGAGGGCACCTACCCGCTGCCGGAAGCGCAGCTCGATCGCTTCTTGCTCAAAGTGCTCGTTCCCACTCCCGCCGAGGACGACCTCACCGAGATCCTCGGGCGGACGACGGGACGCGCGGCGCCGTCACCGGAGCGCATCCTCGAGCAGAGCGAAGTCATCGCGCTGCGCGCGCTGTGCCGTGACGTGGCCGTCTCCGAACCCGTGCTGCGCTACGCGGCGCGGCTCGTGGGGGCGAGCTCGCCCGAGAGCGAATCGGCGACGCCGCTCGCTCGCCGCGCCGTGCGTCTCGGAGCCGGCGTGCGCGGCGCACAGGCGCTCGTCCTCGCGGCCAAGGCGGTCGCCCTGCTCGACGGGCGCGGGCACGTGTCGTTCGAGGACGTGACGCGCACCGCGCGTCCCGTGCTCCGCCACCGCCTGCTCCGGAGCTTCGAGGGCGAAGCGGACGGCATCACGCCCGACCGCATCATCGACGAGCTCGTCGCGACCGTTCCCATGCGCCCCGAGGTCGTTCAGCGCACCGCCCAGGGGCAGTAGTGAGCGGATTCCGCACGCGGCTTGCCCCCGCGCTGTTCCTCGGCGGCGCTCTTCTCACGGCATCCCCGCCGTCGCGCGCCGCAGCGCCCTCCGTACGCGTCGAGGCGCTTCCGCTCTTCGGCGCTCAGAGCCCCATGGGCGAAGGCTGGGCGAGCGTCAGCGTGCGTCTCGTGAACACCGAGAGCAAGGAGGTGAGCGGCGTGGTGGAGATCCGCGCCAAACCCTCCTGGAGCAACGATACGCAGCGCTTGCTCACGTCGGCGCCGTTCGCGCTCGCGCCGAAGGCCCGCGTTGCGCTCGAGCTCCCCACGCACGGTTTCGCGAGCTCGCCCACCGAGCTCGAGCTCGCGGTCGTCGACCGCTCCGGCACCGAAATCGCGACGCTGCCCGTCCCCGAGTTCCGCCAGATGGACCCGCTGTTGCTCGATTTCTCGGTGCCGAGCCGCATCGCGCCCGCGGTGCGCGGCGTGGGCCTCGTCACGCAGCGTACGGTGGGCGGCGGCTACCGGACACCGAGCGCGCTCGTCACCTCGCCGCTCGTCGATCCGGCGACGGGCGATCCGGTGTTGCCGCGCTGGGCGGCGTCTTACGGCAGCGCGACGCTCGTCGTGACGACGGGCCGAATCCTCGGAACGCTGCGCAAACCCGAGCTCCGCGCTCTCGCCGACTGGGTGCTTGCGGGCGGCGCGCTCGCCGTGACGGTCGATCGGCCCGAGGATTTGCGGCTCGACCTCGTGACGACGCTCGCCGGCGGGGCGGTCGAGCGAACGAACGCGGCGCCCGAGCTCTTCGAGCCGGAGCTCTTCATGATCGCGCCCGAGGTGGGCGGCGTCGGGCCGCGCTCGCTGCCTTCACCGAGCGCCGCGTCCCAGCCGACGCCCCAGCCCGAACGGCGTGGCCCGAACGCCGTCACGGCGCCGCTGCTCGAGGGATTTGCGGGAGGCAATCTCAGAACGAGCCCCTGGGGCTCCGTCGCGACCTACGGGCTCGGCGAACTCCACCTGCTGGCCTTCGACGGGACCGAGGACTACCTGAGCGACCGCTGGACGCAGCTCAAGTTCCTCGACCTCTTGCGCCACGCCTGGGAGCGCGAGCGCGCCGTGGTCTTACCGCTCGGACAGACGGGATTCGACGGATACCGCACGAACGAGATCCGCGCCGTTCTCGATCCGAACCGCTCGATGCGCTGGACGATCATCGCCGCGGCGCTCGTGCTGCTCGTGTACGCGTCGCTCGCGGGTCCGTTGAACTTCTGGCTCGCGTCGCGACGCGGTAAGCCGCTCCGCGCCCTCCTCCACCTGCCCTTCTGGGCGGCCGGCGCCCTCGGCCTCGTCGTCGCCCTCGGCGTTCTCGCCAAGGGCGTGACCGGCCACGCGCGCCGTCTCACGTTGATCGAGGCCGGCGCCGGCATGGATCGCGGCACCGCGACGCGCTTTCGCGGTCTCTACGCCTCGTCGTCGCGCGACATCACGGTGGTCCCCACCTCCCGCGCTAGCCTGCTCGACGTGAGCGCCGACGACGAGTACGTCGAACGCACGCTCGTCGTCGATCGCGACGGCGCGCGGCTCGAGCGCCTGCGCACGAAGCCCTGGGCGACCATCGTCGTGCGCGAGGACGGATTCGCGAGCCTCGCGGGCGGCATCAGCATCGTCCGCGACGCGAGCGGCGAGGTCATCGTCAAGAATCGCTCGGCGCGGGACCTCCTCGGCGTCGTGCTGAAGGTCCCCGGCCGCCCGGCGGTTGCGTTCGGTCGCGTCAAGGACGGCGCGGCCGTGCGAGAAAAGGACGGCAGCCCGACCGCGCTGTCGGCGGCGCTGCCCAAGCTCGGCGCGTACGGCAGTGTCCACCCGCTCTCGGCGGCATTGCTCACGCCCGAGCTCGATCGCCACGTCGAGGGGCTCGGCGCCGCGTGGAAAGCGCTCGAAGAGGCCGCGCCCGACGTGGATTTCTGGGTGCGCGACGTGCCCGTGCTCATCGGCGCGCTCGAAGGGGGCGAAGGCAAGACGCACGATTCGGGCTTCGAGGTCGACGTCGATCGAGCGCTCGTGCGCGTCGTCGGCTGGGGGGGCGTGCCGTGAGCCAATCGGACCCGCCGGTCGTCGAACCCGCTCGGCCGTTCGAGTCGATTCCGCCGTCGCGCCCCGTACCGGCGATTCGCGCGCAGCACCTCTGGCACCGCTACGGCGCGCTCGACGTGCTGAAAGACGTGAGCTTCGAGGTGGGTCAGGGCGAAATCTTCGGTTTCATCGGTCCGAACGGCGCCGGCAAGACGACGACGATTCGCATCATGGCGACGTTGCTCGAGCCCACCGCGGGTCGCATGGAAATCGACGGCATCGACGTGACGGTCGATCCCGATCGCGTCCGCCGCATGATCGGCTACATGTCCGATCACGCGGGCGTCTACGAGCGCATCACCGTGCGCGAATTCCTCGAGTTTTTTGCGGACGCCTACCGCGTCCCCGAGCTCGGGGTGGTCGACGCCGTCATCGAGCTCACCGAGCTCTCGAAGCTCGAGGACCGGCTCGTCGTGACCCTGAGCAAGGGCATGAAGCAGCGCCTGCAGATCGCGCGCATCTTGCTCCACGACCCGAAGATCCTCGTGCTCGACGAGCCGGCGAGCGACCTCGACCCGCGTGCGCGCATCGAAGTGAGGGATCTCCTGCTCGAGCTCCGCGACCTCGGTAAGACGATCTTTCTCTCGAGCCACATCCTTACCGAGCTCAGCGACGTCTGCACCTCGGTCGGCATCCTCGAGCACGGCGAGCTCGTCGTTTCGGGCCCCATCGGCGAGATCGCCGAGCGTCTCGCCGCGGGGAAGAGCCAGGCGCCGAGCACCGCGCCCGATTCGTTTCGCGGCATCGCGACGGCTCAGGCGGGGCCGCTCGTCACGGCAGGCGGCGCGCCCATCCCGGAAGCGACGCGGAAGCGGCTGAAATTGCGCGTGCTGGGAGAAGCGCAGGCGGTCGTGCCGATGCTCGCGGGCGGCGGCGGCATCCTCGACGTCGCCGCGGGGCCCGGCGGACAGCTCGTCGTCCAGTACGTGGGCGGAGACGTTTTCGTCGCGGAAGTCGTGCGCTACCTCGTCTCGAACGGCGTCGGCATCGTGAGCATCGAGCCCGAGCGCAACGAGCTCGAGCGCATCTTCCTCGAGGTCACGAAAGGAGAGCTCCAGTGAGCGCACAGACGGGCCTCCGCTCGATCCCGCCTCCCCCGCCGAGCGTACGCGGGCTCTTCGCCTTCAAGACGCGGTTCGAGCGCCTGTTCAGCGATCCGAATCCCGTCTGGATGCGCGAGCTCCGGGCGGCGGCGCGCCTGCAGCGCACTCCCGTAATCCTCGCCGTCATCACCGGCATGATGACGCTGCTCGTCTGCTCGATCGGGGGCGTCGCCGCCATGAGCTCCGAGCCGGCGCGGGTCGGCACCTGGCTCTACCATACGTTTTTCTCGCTGACGTTCGCCGTCGTCACGTGGATGGGCCCCGCCGTGGCCTCGACGACGATCGCGGCCGAACGCAGCGGCCGCACGTGGGAGGCGCTCGAGCTCACGGGTCTCGGGCCGGCCGCCATCGCCCGCGGCAAGTTCCTCGCTGCGCTCTCGTACGTTTCGCTCTATCTCGTGATGCTCGCGCCGGTGGGGGCGCTGCCCTTCCTGTTCGGAGGCGTTACGGCGTTCGAGATCGTCCTGGCGTTCGTGCTGCTCGGCGTGTTCGCGGTGCTGTCGGTAGCGTTCGGCCTCGCCATGAGCTCGAAGCTCGGCAGCCCCGCCGTCGCCATCCTCGCGACGCTGCTCGTGTCCGTGTTCTGCTCGATCGCCGCGTACGTCGGCCTCGGCTTCGGCCTTTCGTACGCCGCGAACGACTTCTGGCCCGGCGTCGTCGCCGGTGCGCCCGTGTGGTTGCCGACGGCGTACGTGCGCGCCGATTTCAGCGCCGAATACGTCGCGCTGCTCGTGCTGCTCCCCTTCGTACTCATCGCGGTCCCGGCCTGGCTCTTCTACGAAATCACCATCGCCAACATGGCGCCCCCGAGCGACGATCGCTCGACGCGGCTGCGCTTGTGGACACTCGTCTCGACCCCGGGGCTCACCTTGTCCGCCCTCGGGTGTGGCGCGGCGTTCCGCGACGCCACGTGGTTCCTCTTCGGCGAGGTGGCGCTCTTCGTCATGTGCGTGTTCGTCGCGTTCGTCTTCGCGGGCGAGCCGCTCGGTCCGTCGCGCCGGGTCGAGGTGCACTGGCAGCGGGAGGGCGTCTCCGCGCTCCGCCGCTTCGTTGGACCGGGGGTCATTCCGGCTTCGATCACGCTCGTCGCGCTCGCGCTCGGCTGCTTCGGGCTCCTCGTGCTCGCCGGATTTCTGTTGATTCCGAGCCGGGCCGACGCCTTCGCCGTGCTCGCGCTCGGCGGCTACGCGGCGGCGTTCGCCGTGTTCGTCGCCGGGTTCGCCGCGTGGACGCGAGCGCGCGCGACGGGCCCGGGGGTGCCGCGCGTGCTGCTGCTCGGTGCGCTATTTCTCGCGTTCGTGGGCCCCTACATCGCCATGGCGATCGCCGGCGTGAGCGGCAGCGGCAACAGCGCCATGCTGATCGCGGCCCCCTCGCCCATCTACGCCTTCCACATGGTGGGTGAAGCCCGCAATCTGGCGTTCGCGGCGAGCGGCGCCGCGAGTCCGGACCCGGCGCGCGAAGCAGCCCTGCTCGCGGGTGCCGTGTGCGCCGCCGCCTGGGCGCTCATGGGGCTCGGGCTCCTTGCCGTCGCCACGGCGCGCGTACGCAGCCGCCGGCAGGCCGAGAAGATTCAGCGCGAAACGCTCGAGGCGTCCTTTACGGCGGCGCCGGCGGGGCCATGAGCGCTCCGCTGCTGGCCCCGGAGTTCCTGCGCGAGCTCGAGATGCTCCGGCGCCGGCTCGAAATCCAGGCGCGCTCCGGGGAGCTCGGGGAGCGCGCGGCGCCCCGGCGCGGCGGCAGCGCCGAGTTCCAGGAACATCGCCCGTACGCGCCCGGCGACGATCCGAGGCGCATCGACTGGCTCGCCTTCGGTCGCACCGGCCAGCCCGTCACGAAACTCTTCCGCGCCGAGGAAGACGCGGTCGTGCGGCTGGTCCTCGACGCCTCGGCGTCCTTGGCGTTCGGAGCTCCCAGCAAGCACGAAACGGCCCAGCGCATCACGGCGGCCGTGGGAGCCCTCGCCCTCGCCTCCGGTCAGCGCGCCGAGCTCGCGCTCTCCCGCGACCGACCCGAGCGGGCCGACCCCCTCGAGCGCCTCGGACGACGCAAGCGCGGGCGCGCCGGAACCCCTGAGCTCCTGCGCGAGCTCGCGCGCGTCGTACCCGAAGGCCGGGCCGACCTCGCGCGCGCCGTCCGCCGCGTCGTCGAAAGTTCGGCGCGGCCTGGTCTTCTCGTGCTCGTGAGCGATTTTCTGGATCCTGGGCCGGTGACGTCGTCGCTCGGAATGGCGCGGGCAGCCGGCCACGACGTGGCGCTCGTCCAGGTTCTCGATCGCACCGAGCTCGAGCCCGACTTCGAAGGAGACGTGTCGCTCGTCGATGCCGAAACGGGTGCATCCGTCGAAGTGACGATGGACGCAGTCGCCATCGACGCCTATCTCCTGCGCCTCGCGGGCCTCGCGGAAGAACTCCGCGCCTGGTCACGCCGTCACGGCGCTACGTACGTTCGCGCCATGACCGACGAGCCGCTGCTCGACGTGATTCGGCGCTTCGTGAAGCGATCGGTGGACTAGCGGATATCGATGGAAACCAGGCTATTTCAACGAAAAAGTGAGCTGGAGCGGCGCGTTCGCCACGCACTCTGCGCGCAGTGCCCGCGCCGCTCCTACGGCTCAAGCGCCTACTTCTTGCGGCGCTTGCGGCGCTTGGGAGCAGCCGCTGCCGGTGCTGCAGCTGCCGCCGCCTTCTTGCGACCAGCCTTGCGTCGCTTCGGCGCGGCGGACGCTGCCGCCTTCTTCGCTTTCTTCCGTGCAGCCATGATCCATCCTCTGGTTGACGAGAACGTCCGTCGTGGACG
>DASUTR010000038.1:0-2530 GCA_036374535.1 Polyangiaceae bacterium | reverse complement strand
GGAGATGACGATCGAGCTCGACGATCGAATCCTGACGGGCGAGGTCGTCGACAAGGCCCGCGCGCAACGGATCTATGACGAAGAAACCGGTCAGGGGAGCCAGGCCGGGCTCGCCGAGCAGAACGGCTACCAGAACTTCGTGTTCTCGGTGGGCCAGATCCCGCCCGCGAGCGACGCGACGATGTCGTTCGTCTACTACGAGCCTGCAAGCGTCGACGCGAACGTCGGGCGCTTTCTCTACCCGCTCGAATACGGCGGCACGGACGACGGGCGCGGCTTCTGGACGGGCGAAACCACGAGCACCGGCAGCTTCAGCTTCGACCTCGAGCTCAAGAGCGCCGCGCCGATCACGGACGTGCGCATTCCCGGCGTCGCCGGCGTCGACGTGCGCGAGCTCGGCCCGAATCACTTCCAGCTCCACTTCGACGCGGCCCCCGGAACGCTCACCGAAGACGTCGTCGCCTACTACCGGCTCGAAGAGCGACCGTGCGGCGTCGAGCTCGTGCCGTACCGCGCGGCGGGCGCCGCGAGCGGCACGTTCATGCTGCTCGTCACGCCCGGCATCGAGCTTGCGCCGCTCGAAGGCGAAGGCACCGATTTCACGTTCGTCCTCGACTACTCGGGCAGCATGGAGACGAAAATCGCGACCTTGCGCGAGGCGATCGCGCGCGTGCTCGCCGAGCTCGGTCCGCGCGATCGTTTTCGTGTGGTTGCGTTCGCCGACGCGGCGCACGAGCTCACGCCGGGCTTTCTTCCGACCACGCCGGAGAACGTCGCGCTCGGCGCGACGCTCGTCGAATCCTGGGCGATTTCCGGCGGAACCAACGTGTACGCCGGGCTCACGCTCGGGCTCACGGAAGCCGACCCTGAGCGCGTGGCGTCGATCTTCCTCGTCACGGACGCCGTCACGAACACCGGCGTCATCGCGCCGGTCGAGTTCGACACGCTGATGCGCGAGAGCGACCAACGCGTCTTCGGGTTCTTGATGGGTAACAGCGCGAACTGGCCGCTCATGGAGATCCTCACCGAGGCGAGCGGCGGTTTCTACGCGCCCGTCTCGAACCGCGACGACGTGCTCGGGCAGGTGTTGCTCGCGAAGAACAAGCTCACGCACGAAAGCCTCCACGACGCGCGGCTCGTGCTCGACGGCGTCGAAGTTTCGGACACGACCGACTTCGACATCGGCAAGGTGTACCGCGGACAGCAGCTCGTCGTGTTCGGACGTTATGCGAGCGGCGGGAGCGCCCGCCTCGGCGTGAACGCCCGCGTGCGAAACCAATCGCGGAGCTACGCCGCGACGGTCGCGTTCCCGGAAATTGCCGAGGAAAACGCGGAAATCGAGCGACTCTGGGCGCTCGAGATGATCCACGCGACGGAGCGTCACGCGATGCTCGGCATGCTCGGCGCGACGGAAGCGGCGGAGCGCGTGCGGCGCCTCGGCATCGAGTATCAGCTCGTCACGGACCAGACGTCGATGATCGTGCTCGACGACGCCGGTTTCGAAGAATACGGCGTCGCGCGACGAAACCGCGACCGCACCGCGATCGAAGACGGCCCGGGTACAGGTACGGGTACAGGTGCGGGTACGGGCACCGGCACGCCGGGCTCGTCGAACGGTTCCGCGAGCGGCGAGTACGCGGGTTCGAGCGGCGGCGGCGCGCTCGACCCGACGAGCGTCGCGATTCTCGCCATGGCTCTCGCGGCCCTCGGTGGGGCACGAGCGAGGCGGAGAGGCGCCGCGTGAGCAAGAGCCCCGCGCTTCCGGGGCTCCGCCGTGCGGGGAGGGCCACGCCGTGGCTCTCCCTCGCGGTGTCTTCATTTGCCTGCATTTCCAGCACGAATCGCCTCGGATCCGCCGGCGCTTACGCGCTCCGTCCCGAGCGGCTCTTCGACGGTGAACTCCACCGGCTCTGGACGGGACACCTCGTGCACTACAACTCGACGCACCTCGGGGCGGACTTGCTCGCCTTCGCGGTTTGGTCGGCGGCGGTCGAGCTCGCGTCGCGGCGGTTGCTCGCGCTCACGCTCGTGCTCGGCGCGCCCTTGCTCTCGCTCGCCATCCTCGTCGCGAGCCCCGAGCTCCGCGAGTACCGTGGGCTCTCCGCGCTCGACTGCGCGCTCGTCACCGAGCTCGTGCTCGTGCGCGGTTTCGGCGTGGGAACCACCCGCCGCGCGGCGGGACCGCTGCGCCTACTCGCGCTCGCGTCCGTCGCTCTCTTCGCCGCGAAGTGCGGCTACGAGCTCGCGAACGGCCACGCCGTCTTCGCGCGCGATCTCGGTCCCGGAGTCGTGCTCGTCGTTGCGGCGCACCCGCTCGGCGCGCTCGCCGGCGCGATCGCGACGTTCGTCTGGGCGCGCGCCGACTCACGCATCCCGCACGGGCAACGATCCGAGAAAATCCGTCTTTCCGAGCTCCACGCCGTTGTGGCGGAGAATCGCGTACGCCATGCAGACGTGGAAGTAAAAGTTCGGGATCTGCATCTCGATCACGTAGTCCTTCGCTACGATCGATTTGCCGCGAAGTGACGGC
>DASUTR010000037.1:0-8108 GCA_036374535.1 Polyangiaceae bacterium | reverse complement strand
CTCGGGGCCGTGCTCTACGAGATGCTCTGCGGCAGCCCGCCGTTCGGGCATCTCGAGGAAGACGGCGACGTCGTGCTCGGCATTCTGAACGAGGACGCGCCGCACATCCAAGATCGCGCGCCGTGGGTCTCGGCGGAGCTCGCGCTCGCCGTGCACCAGGCGCTCGCGCGCGATCCCGCGCGCCGCTTTGCGACGCTCGAGGATTTCGCCGACGCGCTCCGGCCGCTCAGCGGCGGGGACGAGCTCTTGACGCACGCGGGCGTCACGACGGTGCCCACGACGCTCCGCGGGCGCATCGCCTCGCGTGCCGACCTCGCCTCGACGGGGCCGGCTCCGCTCGCCGTCGCGTTGAAGACGCACGACGCGGACGAGCTCGGGCTCGTCGGTCACAAGCTCGGTGACCGCTTTCGCGTGGTGCGCGTGATCGGGAAAGGGGGGATGGGCGCCGTTTACGAGGTCGAGGACACCGGCGGCGAGCGCCTCGCGGCCAAGGTGATTTCGCGCGGCCTCGCGACGGAGAATCACCCCGCGCTCGCGCGCTTCGCGCGTGAAGCGAAGGCGTCGAGCGCCATCACGAGCGAAAACGTCGTGCGCACGCTCGACGCGGGCTCCGACGAGCGGCTCGCGCTGCCGTACATCATCATGGAGCTCTTGCACGGTACGGACATGTCCGCCGTGATGAAGCGCGAGGGCGCGCTCGAGCCGCAGCTCGCCGTGCGTCTCGTTCTCCAGGCGGCACGCGGCATCGCCGCCGCGCACGCGCGGCAAGTCGTTCACCGCGACATCAAACCGGCGAATCTGTTTCTGCAAGTCGACGAAGAGACCCGCAAGGTCACGGTGAAGGTGTGCGACTTCGGCGTCGCCAAACGCACGCGCTCGGACGAGAGCCGGCGCAGCGCAGGTCATCTCTCGCTCACGCGCACGGGCGGCATGCTCGGCTCGCCCATGTACATGTCGCCCGAGCAGGCGCGGAACGCGAAGCACGTCGACGGCCGCGCCGACATCTGGAGCCTTGCCGTCGTTCTCTGGGAGGCGCTCACCGGCAAACGGCTATGGGGCGGGCAGACGTCGCTCGGCGAGCTCATCGTGTGTATCTGCACCGAGCCGATTCAGCGCGTCGAAGAGGTGTCGCCCTGGGTGCCGCCCGATCTCGCGCGCATCGTGCACAAGGCGCTCGAGCGCGATTTGAACCAGCGCACGGCGAGCATGCAGTCGTTCGTCGCGGCCCTCGAGCTCTTCGCGGGCGGAAGCGATCACGTCGTCGAGAGCCAGCTCACGGGGCTCACCGACGACCAGAAGCTCGAGCTCTCGAGAAAGAGCGCGCACGCGTTTCCTCGCCGCACGACGCTCGAGCCGCCGAGCGATACCGTGCGCGTGTTCACGCCGGGGCCCGGCGCCGCGCAGCTGTCGGTGCCGCCCGCGCACGCCCTGTCGACGCCGCCCTTCCACGGCGCGACGCCGCTTCACGCTGTTCCGATGACGAGCGCGGCGCCCGAATCGTCGCCGCGAGCCTGGCTCTTCGCCGTGATCGTCGCCGTCCTCGCCGCGGTGACGGTGACGGTCGTGCTCCTCGAGTGACGCGGCGTTCGGCGCGCCCGAGCGCGTCCGTGTTCGAAAGCCGCCGCGCCCCCTCGCACTCGGGCCGAGCTCCGATTAGGATCCCGGCGCAACACGAACGGCCCCTTGGCGAAATGGCAAACGCGGGGGACTTAAAATCCCTTGTCCCAAAAGGACGTCCCGGTTCGAGTCCGGGAGGGGCCACTCGTTTGAAACCCGCGTCGCCATACCGCGCGTCAGTCGACGCAGCGGTAGTCGGTCGCGTTGGCCGTGCGAAACCCCGTCGAGAGATCGTGCGAAACCTCTGCCTCGCAGCCGGCCTCGCACGAATCGGCGAAGTCGTCGTGGCAGAGCCTGACCTCGAGGGGCGAGCGGCGGGACCAGGCCATGATGAATTCGGAGTGCCGCGCGCAGCCGCATCCCCACCGTTCGGTTCGCGATAGGGTATCGCCGGAGCGCGTGAACGTCTCATCGTCGCCGGCATGCGTGAGCTGAATGCCGAGATCGTCGCAGCTTTCCGCTTCGACGGCGATCGAGACGTCCGGCGCCGTTCGGCAGTCGTCGGTGCACCGCCAGGAGCCGGAGCTGCGACCGGACACGGCGCCGCTCGGATTGTCGCAGGGGCCGAGCACGAGCGTCTCGATGATCTCGCCGTTGAAGTCGTTACGGCCGATCCCGATGTTCAGCTGGAGCGAGTGGAAGCAATCGTTCGAATCGATCAGCGTGCCGTAGTTCCCGCCGATGTTCGCGGCCGCGATCGTCTCGACGGCGCTCGCCTCGAGCCGGTCGGCGGCCGGGCCCGGTCCGTCGAGCGTCGGGATCGCGATGTTCAGCTCGAAGTTCGGGATCGTCGCGTCGATCTCCCCGTTCGAGGTCCAAACACGTCCGACGGTGACGGCCCGCACGTGATTCTCGCAGCTCACGGGAAGGTCGAGCAGGTAGTCGGGGTTCGGCTTCGACTCGACGAAGAAGACGCGCACGCCGAGGAGCGCAAGCGTAACGGTCGCGGGCCCGTGGGCCCACGCAAGCGTTGCCTGGTGGTTTCGGGCGAGCAAGGTCCGCACGTCCTCGTCGCTGAATTCGAGGCCGTGGTCGTCTTGCCAGGTGAGCGCCGACAGGGTTTCGATGCAGGGTCCGTCTCCGGCGCCGGTGCCAGCGCCGCCGCCCGTACTAGCGCCACCCGTGCTCGCTCCCCCCGTTCCGGAGCCGCCGCCCGTGCTTGCTCCGCTCGCCCCGCCTCGGCCGGGCCTGCCACCCGTGGCAGTTCCGCCCGTTCCGCCGGTCGTACCGCCTTCACCCGCCATTCCAGCGTCGCCCCCCGTCTCATTTTGACCGATGGGCACGTCGCCGTCCCCGAAATGGCAGCCACGAGGAGCCGCGAGAAGCGGCGAAAGCGCGAGGACGGGGAGAGCGGCGAGGAATCGGCTGCGTCGTGAAGTCATGCGAAGTGAGTGGCGGAGCGCACTCCGACTCGGTGAACCCAATTTTAGCCCTGCCGAGGCGCGGCGCCCGCCGAGGGGCCGCCAAGCCCGAAACAGCAGGGTTATGGTCCGGCGTCGGGCCGAGCCGCCGCGGGAGCCGGCGCGCCCCCGTCACCCTGCGCGCTCGGCGCGTCGAACCAGCTCACCGTCGTCGGTGTGACGCACTTTCCGTCGATGCAGCGCGCGCCCTCGCCGGAGCACTGAAAGTTTCGCACGCACTCGATACCCTCGGGCATCGCGGGCGGGCACGCGGGGGTTTCGGCGAGCTCGACCGGGAGCGGCGCGACGGGCTTCGGCTTCTTCGGGCTCACGCAGGTCACGAGCATGCTTCCCGCGCCCGACGACGCCGTGCTCGATTCGACGATGTCGTAGCCGAGCGTGCAGACGCGGTTGGCCGTGGTTCGGCAAACCGCGATGCCCTCTTCGCAGTTCAGCCGATACGTCGTGCCACCGACGTGTTGGACGGCCGGTGCGCAGCCGAGCACGGCCAGCGCCGCCACGCTCGCAATACCCTCGACGCTCCTCATGCGGGCAAGCGTCCCCCGCTTTTCGCGGGGTTGCAAATCCTCAGTGATAGAGCTCGACCTCGGCCAATTTGGCGCGGGCCTCGAGGATCTTCGCGCTCTTCGGGAAGCGTCGCAAGAACGCCCGGAGCGTGGTTTTCGCGTCGTTCCACGCTTGGATGTCGAGCTGCGCCTGCGCGAGGAGCAGCGTCGCGTCGTCCATCACCTCGCGGTCGGCAGACGCTTCCGAGAGCGTCATCAGGATCGGGATTGCGTCGCGATGCATGCCGAGCGCGACGAGCGAGCGAGCAAGCTCGAAGCTCGCGCTCGGTGCGTGCCCGGCGTCCGCCTTGTAGGTGAGCGATTCGCGGAGCTGCTGCGCGGCCTCCTGCCAGCGTCCGGCGCGGGTGTAGTCGAGGCCCGTCTGGTACGCGATGAGCGAGAGCTCGTTCTTCGCGCGGTCGACGGCGGTATCGAACAGCGCTCGCTCCGTCGGCGTGAGCTCGGCTTTCGCGACCTCGGGATACTGCTCGATGATCTCGCGCCGCTTGTTTTGGACGATGAGCTGGTAGAAGTCCGACGCCTGGCGTCGCGCCCGGATCGAGCCGTCGTCGCGACCTTGCAGCGACTTCAGCTGCTTTTCGAGCTGGGCGGCGCGATCCTGCGCTTCCTTCGTTTCGCTCCGGACGGCTTCGACGCGAAGGTCCCAGGCGAGCTTCACGAACACGAGCACGATGGCGATGGTGACCACGTACGCGGTCGCGCCGTTCACGAGCAGGCGCCGCTCCTGCGTCTGGTGGCGCTTGGCGATGCTCTTCACGTCCGCGGCGAGCGCGTTCACGAGATTGTTCGTCTTGATCGAGAGCGAGCGGCTCTCGACAATCTCGCGCTTGACTTGCTCGAGGTCGTACTCGTCCATCGCCGGCCCCCGAGTATCCCCGGGAAACCGCGCCCGCAAGCCGGATGTGGCGGAGCTGTCGCCTTTGATGTAGATGGGCGTCCCACGGCAGCCCACCCCGGGCCCCGTTTTGTTTGTCGGTGGGCCCAGCCCCACCTGACTCGATCGAGGCAACGATGGATACCAGCGACATTCGAAAAGGGCTCAAGCTCCTGATGGACGGCAAGCCCTACGTGGTGACGGAGTTTCAGTTCGTGAAGCCGGGCAAGGGGCAGGCCTTCACCCGCACCAAGCTCAAGAACATGCTCACGGGCGCCACCATCGAACGCAACATCCGTTCGGGCGAGAAGCTCGAAGCCGCGGACGTGGAAGACCGCTCGATGCAGTTCAGCTACCAGGACGGCGATAACTACGTCTTCATGAATCCGATGACCGGCGATCAGGTCTTCGTGAACAAGGAAGCCGTGGGCGACGACGCGGGCCTGCTCATCGACGGCGCCGACGTTTCCATCACCATCTACAACGGCAACCCCGTGAGCATCTCGCTCCCTCCACACGTCGTCGTCCAGGTGACCGAAACCGAGCCCGGCGTTCGCGGCGACACCGCGACGAACGTGACGAAGCCCGCGAAAGTTTCGACCGGCGCGACCATTCCCGTGCCCCTGTTCGTGAACGAGGGCGACTGGATCAAGGTCGATACGCGCGAGCGGCGGTACCTCGAGCGCGCGAAGCAACCGTAAGCTCTCGCGAGAAAATTCGCGCCGAACGGCACGCCCGCCCCGCGAAATCGCGCGGCGAAATGACTGAGCTCGGCGGGCAAGGTGTACCGTCGTAGATGCGAGCGCCGGCGCTCCGAGCTGCTAAGCTTAAGCGCTTCAGTTCCGAGCCGCTCGCCCCGCCGCTCGCACGCCGAACCCGAATGAACACCCGTTTTCTTACCGGTGCGCTCTGGCTTCTCACGGTCGCGTCCGTAGCCGTCTCGGCCTGCGGTGGGGGATCCGACGGGTCTGACGGAGGAAGCGACGATGACGACGATCCGGCCGGCGGCGGCGCGTTTCCGACGGGCGGCGCTCCCAGCGGCGGCGCAAGCTCCGGCGGAGCGAGCGGCGCGGTAACGGGTGGAGCCAGTACCGGAGGCAGCGCCGTCGGCGGCAGTGCCACCGGCGGAACGGCTGCGGGCGGAACGGCTACGGGCGGAACGGCCGTGGGCGGCAGTGCCACCGGCGGAACGGCTACGGGCGGAACGGCTACGGGCGGTTCCCCAAGCGGTGGTTCGGCGACCGGCGGATCGGCGATGGGTGGGTCCGGCGGCTCGGGTATCGGCGGCTCGGGTGGCAAGGCCACGGGCGGCTCGGGCGGCAAGGCCACCGGCGGAACGGGCGGCGGTACGGCCGGAACCGGCAACTGTACCGGCGACACGTGCGCATTCGCGAGCGGCGTCACCTGGCAATGCCGCAAGCGCTTCATGTACGGCCTGAACTTCGCCTGGCAGAGCTTCGGCGGCGACTTCGGCGGTTACGGCGACCAGCGCGGCGTCGCGCAGAACACCGCCGCCATCAACACCAAGCTCCAGAACTGGGCGTCGAACGGCGTCAGCGTCATTCGCTGGTGGGTGTGGCCCGACTTCCGCGGCAACGGCGTCACCTTCAGCGGCACGAACCCGACGGGGCTCGGCGGCACCGCGCTCGCCGACCTGGAAGCCGCGCTGAATCTCGCGAACCAGCACGACGTCTACTTGATGTTGAACCTCTTCTCGTTCGACGGGTTCAAGACGAGCGTGCCGAAGGCCAACCTGGCCCTCTTCGCGACCGACGCCGCGCGGCGCCAGGCTCTCGTCACCAACGTGATCCGGCCGTTCGCGCGCGCCGCACAGCAGAGCCCCCACGCGCGCCGTCTCATCGCTTGGGATCTCATCAACGAGCCCGAGTGGTCCGTGTCGGGCGCGAGCATGTACGGTGGTGATCCCGTCTTCGATCCGCAAGACGGCATGCAAACGGTCACGCACGCGCAGATGGAAACCCTGCTGCGCGACGTCGCCGCCGGTCTTCGCGCCGAGTCGAGCGCCCTCATCACCGTCGGCGGCGCCGCCATGAAGTGGAAGAACGCCTGGTCGCGCCTCGACCTCGATTTTCACCAGTTCCACATCTACGACTGGGTCCACACCGGGGGCTGGCCCTACAACCGCACCCCCACGCAGTACGGCGTCAACGACAAACCGGTCGTCATGGGCGAGTTTCCCCCGACGGGCGTCGGCGGCGCGAACTATCGAACCGTCGTCGACTACTGGTACGGGAACGGCTACGCGGGCGCGCTCCCCTGGCAAGACGGCACGTACATGATCGACTTCCCGAACCTCAAGTCCTTCGCCGACGCGCACGCCTGCGACACGCAGTACTGAGCCGGACGCTTTTAGCGCGACGTTCGCTCAGTTGGATTTGGCGATGAGCACTTTGCCGTCCGCAACGCAGGCGGCGGTTTTGCCGTCGTTGGCGGGGACGCAGTCGGTGAGACGCGCCGGGGCGGTGCCGGGCGCGAGATTCAGGAGCAGCGTTTCGGGGCCGGAGACGAGGATGCCGAACGCCGTCGGAAAGGCGAGGAAGCGGCCGTCCGGCGAGCGCGCCGAGCCGGGCGGCGTCGTCGATGCGCCGAGATCGCCGATGATGGAGCCGCCGAACAGCGCGACGAATTTCGGGCCCGCGGCTCCGATCGGAGAGAAGCCGGGAGCGGCGTCGAAGCGCGTGCGGCCGCACGCACCGGGGCGTGGTGAGAGAAGACCCGTCGGAATCGGCGCGGTCGCTCCGGGCGCCCAGAATTTTTCGCGCACGAGCAGGGTCGCGTCGGAGCGATCGCACGAGTAGGCGACGCCGGTCAGCACGACGTCCGTCGCCGTCACGACCTCGAGCGCCCGCGGGGCGCCGCCGTCGAGGTCCACGGCCGTCGCGCTCGCTCCGCCGGCTTCGATGCGCGCGAGCCCATCGGCCGTTCGCACGAAGAGCGTTCCGTCCGGCTCGAACGCGAGGGGGCTGTAGTGCGGCGTCGCCGGTACGAAGGGGCGCACGTCGACGAGCGTCGCCGTCGCCACGGCCGGCTTGACGGCGTCGAGGAGCGTCTTTTCGAGGCGCTTGCGCGCCGCGGGCGAGGTCTTTCCGAAGTACCAGCCGTCCCGCGCGAGCGCGCCGAACGCTTCGAGCACCCGCCCCCGCGCGAGCTCGGCGCCTATTTCCGCCGTCGCGAGCGAATCGACGACCGTCGTGAGGGAGCCGCACGTGAGCCCCGCGCCGTCACGGTCGAAGACGCGCGGCGTCGCACCCTCGTTGCAAAGCGTGCCGAGCAGTCGCCTGAGGGCGCCGACGCGCCGGATGACGTCTTCGGCCGCCTTCTTCTGCTTCGCGCGCGCCGCCTCGCGAGCAGCGAGCCGCTCGAGGGTCTTTCTGGGCTCGCTGGTGTCGCGCGACGGGCCGACGGCGCGATCGAGCCAGACGAACGGCGCGCTCAGGGCGTCGACGCCCGGCGAGCCGACGGCGACGTGCACCTCGACGTCATCGCGCCCATCGGCGTCGCGATCGACGGTGACGGCAGAGAGCTCGAGCGTCTCGTCCGGAGCCGCCGCGGCGGCGCGCAGCACGAGCACTTCGGGGCGCTCGCTCGCGGGGGCCAGCACGACGAGTC
>DASUTR010000036.1:0-7374 GCA_036374535.1 Polyangiaceae bacterium | reverse complement strand
CGTCGACGACCAGGCCGACGCTGAGCACGATGGCGAGCAGGGTGAGCAGGTTGATGGTGAACCCGAAGACCTGCATCAGGAACACGGCCCCGACGAGCGAGAGCGGGATCGCCACCACGGGGACGAGCACCGAGCGGAGCGAGCCGAGGAACAGGTAAATGACGACGATCACGATGAGGATCGTCTCGGTCAGCGTGCGCGTCACTTCCTTGATGGCGTTGTTGATGTACGTGGTCGAGTCGAAGGCGACGAGGGCGCGCATTCCCGTCGGTAGCTCGCTCCGGATGACGTCGACCTCGTCCCGAACGGCCGCGATGACGTCGAGGGAATTCGCGTTCGGGAGCACCCACACCCCCATGAACACTTCCTTCTTCCCGCTCATCCGCACGTCTTGCTCGTAGTTGTCGGCGCCGAGCACGACGTCGGCGATGTCCTCGAGCCGGACGAGGGTGCCCTCGCTCTGCCGCACGACCAGACGCTTGAACCCTTCGACCGTCTGCACGTCGGTGCCGGCGGTGAGGTTCACCTGAACGTATTGACCCTTCGTTTCGCCGACCGCCGAGAGCACGTTGTTCGCCGCGAGGGCCTGGCGCACCTGGCCCGGGCTCACCTTGAGCGCGGCCATGCGCTCGGGCTTGAGCCACGCGCGCATCGCGAACTGCCGGCCGCCGAGGATCTCGGCGCGTTGCACGCCTTGAATGGCGGAGAGCCGGGGTTGAACGACGCGAATGAGGTAGTCGGTGACCTGATTGTCGGCGAGGATGTCGGAGCCGAACGAAAGGTACATGGCGGCGATGCGCCCGTCGGACGGCTCGATGGCGATCGCCGGGATTTCGGCTTCGGGGGGCAGATCGGCGCGCACCTGGTTCACGCGCGCCGTCACGTCGGCGAGCGCGGCGGACGCCGGGAAATTGAGTTTCAAGCGCACGCTGATGGTCGAGAGCCCCTGGGCGCTCTGCGATTCGATGAAATCGATGCCGTCGGCCGCCGCGATCGAGCGTTCGAGGGGCGTCGTGACGAAGCCACGCACGAGGTCGGCGTTCGCGCCGACATAGGCGGTGCGTACGATGATGCTCGCGCTGTCGAGCTTCGGATACTGGCGCACGTTGAGCGTGCGGATCGCCTGGAGCCCCGCGATGATGATCACGAGGTTTACGACGATCGCGAGCACGGGACGTCGGATGAAGATGTCGGTGAACTTCACGGCAGCCGAACCTCGGGCCTTTCGCTCAACGATTTTCGGGCGTGGGCTCGAGCTTCGGCTCGAGCTTGACCTTGTCGTTCACGACGAGAGGAATCCCGTTCTTGAGCTTGAACGCGCCGGCCGTCACGATCTCTTGCCCCGGCTTGATTCCCTCGAGAACGGCGACGTAGTCGCCGCGAGTATCGCCGAGCTTCACGAACGCCTGGCGGGCAACCTTCGTGATCTTCTGAGCTTCGCCGACGGGCTTCATTTCGGTGAAGAACACCGAGTCGCCGTAAGACGCGTGCACGACGGCCGTGAGGGGGACGGCGACGACCTTGCGCTGTTCGGGGAGCACCACGTTCACCCGCACGAACATGCCGGGACGCAGCCGATTCGCCGCGTTCGGCAGGCTCGCGCGGAGCTTCACGTTGCGCGTCACCGAATCGATGGCGGGATCGATCGCAGCGATCGTCCCCTCGGCGAGCGGCTCGCTGCCCGTCTCCAGGCTGGCGCGCACGGGCATGCCGACGGCGAGACGCCCGAGCTCGCGCTGCGGCAGCGAGAAGTCGGCGAACATCGCGTCGCTGGTCTCGAGCGAGGCGACGGTCGTTCCGGGCGCGAGGTACTGCCCGAGGTTCACCTCCCGAATGCCGACCTTTCCCGTGAAGGGCGCGCGAATCGTCTTTTTCGCGATCTGCGCGGAGAGCGCGCCGGCTTCCGCCGAAAGACTCTTGAACGTCGCCTCGTCCGATTCCGCCTGCGACTGCGAGATGACGCCCGACGCGACGAGCGACGACGAGCGCTTCATCTGCGCTTGCGCGAGATCACGCCGAGCCCGCACGGACGCGAGCTGTGCCTGCTCGACGCTCGTGTCGAGCAGCACGAGCACCTGTCCCTGCTTCACGGAATCGCCGGAATCGAACAGGATCTTGGTGACGAGGCCGGGCGCGTCCGCGCTCACGGCGACGCCCTTCGCCGACACGAGGCTCGCGACGGCCGAAAGCGTCGACTCCCAGGTCTGTTCGCTCGCGACGGCGAGCGACACGCTCTCGGGCGGAGGACCGGCCGCCTGGAACGCTTTACCCATGCCCATGAGCTTGCCGATCTGAGCGGCCTTGATGCCGCCGAGCACGGCGACGAGACCGAGCACGCCGAGGGCTACGATGAGGTAGCGCACCCAATTGCGGCGGCGCGGAGCGGGATTCATGGGTGGTTCGCTCGTCACGTTCCCGAGAGAACGGCCGAGGGTAGGCGCATTCGCAGTCACGGCCCATGCGTAAGGCTCCGCGCAAAAATGGCCAGTCCCGGTTTTGATGCATTTTTACCGCATCCGGGGGCGCCGGTCCCCGCAGCAGCCCTCCGATTTGGCTCGCGGGCCGTATCATCGTCCCGAAACAAAGTGGTTCATGGACGCGTCGTGCGGCAGTCTCGTAGCTAGGACATTTTTAGTCAGACCTGCTTCGCGCGAACTTACATGCGCCGACTTCGGCTCACGGCCACCTACGTCGGCACTGCGATCGAATGATCACGTGAACGGATGATCGCGCGCGCGCGATGAGGTAATGTTGGAGCGTTGGCAACGCGATCGTGGAGGAGCTCGGGATGAGCGACAATCCCGCGGAGAAGCGGCCCGGTTTCGAGCGCTGGGTTCAATCCCTGAAGCTTGGCACTCCGCTGCGACCGTCGTCGAGTCCGCCGCCACCCACCGAAGGCGCGGACGGCACCATCGGCTCGCCGCTCACGCTCGACGAGCAGGCGACGCTCATCAATCGCATTCCCAAGGAAGTGATCTACAAGCTTCGGGAACGGGACTCGCAGCGCGCGGGAATGCCGAAGAACGACGACAGCACGGCCGTCTTCACGCCGCCCCCGGAGCTCCTCGCGCGAGCGAAGCGGTTTCAGGCGCCGCCGAAGCCGGAGCGCTCGTCGCCGAACGCTTCGGAGATCCCGACCTCGCCGCCGCCGCCCATGCCGAGTGTCTCGCCCGACCTTTCGGCGGCCGAGGCAGCTGCGTTCGCCAGCTTGAACACGGACGAAGAAGCGACGACGTACTTCAAGCCCGACATCGCTCAAGTGCCGTCGTCTCTTCCTCCGCCGCTCGCGGGCGACGCTTCGCGCGCGGGCGACATTCAGTGGATCGACGGGCTCGCCTCCTCCCCGCCCGAACCCGCGCCGCAGCCGTTCGTGACGTCGGCCGGGCCCGGCGTTTATCCCTCGGTCGAGCCCCTCCCTCCCATCTCCGCCCCGCCGGGCTCCGAGCCTCGCTCCGAATTGAGCTCGGTCGCGCCTTCCGAGCGCCGGCTCCGCTGGATTGCCATCTTCGTCGCACTCGTGCTGCTCGGCGGCATCTACGCCCTGAGCCGTATGCAGTAGCGGTCCAAAGTTCCAGGTTCCGGGCGCGGTCGCGCGCTCGCATTTCGGCGGTGGTAGAAGGGATCCGCGCGAACGGCGTTCCCTTCGAACCCATCGCGGTACGGCAAAAAGTCATGAAGAACCGCCTTTTCTCGCTCTTCTTTTTGCTTTCGGTGCTCGTCGGCTGCGAGCAGGGCGAAAAGTGCAAGTCCCGCGGCGATTGCCAGAAGCTCGGGAAATGCACGGCCGACGCGAACGGAGTGTGCGGGGTCGGTTCCAACGAGGATTGCAAAGGCTCCGAGCTCTGCAAGCGGAACGGCAAGTGCTCGTCCGAGAAGAACGCCTGCGTCGCCGCGACCGACACCGACTGCAAGGGCTCCGAGGATTGCGCGAAGCTAGGAACTTGCAGCGCGTACCAGGGCATCTGCACGGATCTCGCGAAGTCGATCCACGCCGAGTGCGCGAAGACGTGCGAAAGCGAGGGCCTCTGTGTGACGGTCGACGGCAAGTGCGCGGCGCTCTCGCGCTTGCACTGCGCCGGTACGGTCGACGAAAAGCCGGAGAAGGAGAGTCCTTGCGCGAAGGACGGCTCGTGCACGGCCAAGAACGGCGTGTGCACGGCCGGCTCGGACGCAGACTGCAAGGTCTCGCTCGCGTGCAAGGACGGCGCGCAGTGCGCCGCCAAGGACGGAAAGTGCGTCGCGACCGCCGACGACTGCAAGAACGCCAATGCCTGCGCGACCGAGGGCCGCTGCGGCTCGAGAGACGGCGTCTGCGTCGCGGTCACGAACGCCGACTGCCAGAAGTCGTCGCGCTGCAAGCTCGAGGGAACGTGCACGGCGAAAGACGGCAAGTGCATCGCGGGCTCGAGTGCCGATTGCGCGCAATCGCACGTGTGCACGCACACGAGCCTGTGTCTCGCGCGCGACGGGATTTGTGTCGGCAGCGGAATGAAGGGCGGCGGTGCGTCCGCTGCGTCCAAAGGTCCGCCCGACAAGATCGGCTCGACGACCATCTCGAACGCGCTCGGTCGCCAATAGCTCGATATTTCGACGTTCCGTGCCGCGGCAAAACGCGTCGAATTCGGAACATTACCTTTCCGCGAGGGGCCGACTTCGCAAATCGAGCGTGTCGCGGCAGATGCGACAGCTCGATTCGACCGTTTCGGTGCGTTTGGCGCTTGATGGCGTAGGCCGGCAGGCATAGAAGCGCCAATGCGGAGGTCCCGAGATGGCAGAGCGTCGCAAGCCGCGAAAGCGTAACGCGGGACCCGCGCGCGAATCGAAGCGTCTTTCGCTGCTCGACTTGCCGCCCGCGCTCGAGCCGCGCGGCGAGCCGCCGACCAACCCGGCGTACGCGGCGCCGCCGCCCGAGCGAGCGACGCTTCTGCCCGCTGCCGCAGCGCCCATGGAAGACGTTTCGCTCGCGAGCTTGGCGCGCGCCGCGCGTCGCTCGTCGGGTCCGCCGGAACCCTTGGTGACGCGAAGAGCTCCCGCCGAAGCGCGAGCGAAGACCACGCTGCCCCCCGCGGAGGGATCCGCCGAGCTGCCGCCCGCCGTCGTCGCGCAAGCACGCGCCGCCGCGCGGCAGGCGGCGGAATCGACGAAGCTGACGGCGCCGGAACCCGCTCCCTTACCGCGCATCGTGCCGTTCGCGCACTCCGTACCGCCGCCCGCCGTGCACTCCATCGCTCCGCCGCCTCTGCGCACGGAGCCGAGCCCGCCGCCGAACCTAGCGAGCACGCTTCCGCCGCCGGTGCAGATGCCGAGCGAGCCGCCGCGGGTGCACGTTGCACGCGGCGGTGCGTGGTTTCGATCGCTCGGCGTCATCGTGCTCTCCGCGAGCGTCGGCGCGCTCGTGTCGTCGGCGCTCTGGGGCGTGAAGAGCGAGCTCCTCGATGCGAAGCACCGCGAAGCGACGAGCGACGAGAATCGCACGATGAACGCGGCCTCCACGGGGAGCTGCGCTCCCGCGGGGCCCGCCGTGAACGAGCCGAAAACGACGCTTCCCCTCGTTCAAGCGGCGATTGCGACGCCATCCGAAGCGCCGCGTATTGCGTTCGACTCGCTGCCGCTTCAATCCGGTAAACGGCGCGAGGTCACTGCCGAGCGGATTTCGCTCGACGCACCCGCCGGCGAGTCCGTGTCGCGGGCCGCGACGGAAACGCCGCGCGCGAGCCGACGCGCGTCGCGCGAATCGGCCCCGCGCTCGAACCGCGAGCGCCGCAACGCGCCCCCGGAGCCGGTACCCGCCGCTCTTCCCGAAGCTCCGTCGCGCGCGGCCGTGACTCAGGCGGTGGAGCGGGCCGCGTCGGCCGCTACGGCGTGCGACAGCGGCCCGAACGACGGCAAGGTAGCGGTGACATTTTCGCCATCCGGCGCGGTCCAGTCGGTGTCCCTCGTGAAAGGCTTCGGCGACGCGAGCATCAACGGCTGCGTGCTCCGGGCCTTCGGGCGAGCGCGGGTCCCCGCGTTTTCTGGGGAGCCCGTGGTGGTTCGTAAAAGCCTCGCCTGGTAGGTGCGTCGGCGACACCGGCGCACATTGCGTCGGGCGACGATCGGCCTAGACTCGATTTTTCCACGAGGGAAACGTGTCGAGGCGTGACGTCGACTGTTCCGTGACCGAAACCGAGCTCGAGCGCCCGGTTCCGCCGCCAGAGTCCGTCGCGAACGATGCGCTCGTCGTGATTCACGCGCGTGACAAGCGCCTTCAGGGCGAGCGTTTCGTGCTGGGCAGCGGCCCGGTCCGCATCGGACGCATGCCGTACAACGACATCGTGCTCGACGACGTCGCGGTGTCGCGCCGGCACGCGAGGCTCGAGCGGCGCCCCGCGGGTTGGCTCTTGATGGACGTGGGCTCCCGCAACGGCACGTTTTGCAACGAGCGTGAGCTCGCCGGGCACGTGACGCTAAAGAGCGGCGATCGCATCAAGGTGGGCTCGACCATCTTCAAGTACCTCGCGGGCGAGGACGCCGAAGCGCAGTTCTTCGAAGAGATCTGCCGGCTGCAGGTGACGGACAATCTCACGCAGGTCCACAGCCGGAAGTACCTCGAGGACGAGCTCGAGCGCGAGTTCTGGCGCGCGCGCCGCCACCACCGCCCGCTCTGCCTCGTCGTGTTCGACATCGATCGCTTCAAGAGCGTGAACGACGAGCGGGGGCACCTTGCCGGCGACGCCGCGCTGCGCGAGGTCGCGGCCCTCGTCGCCGGGCGCGCGCGCAAGAGCGATACCGTGGCGCGCTTCGGCGGCGACGAATTCTGCATCTTGATGCCGGAGACCGCGCTCGGTGACGCGGTCGGCTTCGCGAACGAGCTCTCCGCGCGCGTCGCAGGCCAGCCGTTCGTTTTCCGCGACGTGGCCTTCGGTGTGACGGCGAGCTTCGGCGTCGCCGAGCTCACCGGCTACGACGCGAACCCGAGCGAGCTCTTCCGGCGCGCCGACGAAGTCCTGCTCGAGGCGAAGCGAGCCGGCGGCAACGCCGTGAAGGCGTGAGGCCTATTCGGTAATCGTGTAAGTGTTGAGGGTCGCGCCGCCGACGGCGAGGAAATCGACACGCACCGACTCGGGGCTCACGTGTACGCGAGCCCGGCCCGAGTCCGGCCAGTAGTTTTCGTAGCCGGTCTCGAACGTGGAGAACTTCCACGGCGCCCCGGCGCTCCCGGGGAGCGTGTAGTGGATGCCGTCGACCACCATGTCCGTAAAGACGTGATCGTGACCGTAGAAGAAGATCTGCACGCCGTGCTGGAGCATGAGATCGTGCACGATGGCCTGCTCGCCGACGCGCGCCGCCCGCCCGCCCCCGCGCCCGTACGCCGAGTTCGCCTGGTCGCCGCCG
>DASUTR010000035.1:0-2921 GCA_036374535.1 Polyangiaceae bacterium | reverse complement strand
TCCCGCCTTCGTCGTCGGCACGCTCGGACGCATCGCTTCCGAGCGCGCCTGGCGGCTGCGCGAACGCTGGCTCGCCCGGGCGTCGAAACTCACCGAGGACTACGAGGCGGCGCGGAGCGCGGCGAAGAGCGTGACCGGCCTCGACGACGATCGCGCCTGGACGATTCGTGAAGCGACGCGCCGCGCGGCGCCCGTGGCGACGCTCGCGTCGCTCTCGCACCTCGTCGACGAGCGGAGTTTCGCCATTCGAAAGCGCATGCTCTCTACAGCGCCCAAGATCGTGATGGAAACCTTGCGCGGCGTCGACGACGCGCGTGCATGGGAGTTACGCCGCGCCGTGGCCGCGGAATGCAAAGAAGCGCTCGACGGCATGCAAGGGCTCGACGGGCCCGACGCCTGGATGCTGCGCGAAGAGCACGCTGGCCGCTGGCCGTCCACGGCCGTGAAGTCGCTCGGCCCTTTGGCAGACGGAGCGCGCGGCCGAGCGCTCGTCGAGCGCGCGCTCGGCGAGAAGCGCGCGAGCCTTTCGCTGCTCAAGCACCTCACCTCCATCGCTCTCGGAAACCACCTCATCCACGGAGCGGCGCCGAAATGAACCACGGCGACCGACCTCGTCGCTCGAACCCCTAGCGCCACAACATGCAGCCCTTCGACTTCAAGGCCAGTTTCGGCAACGCAATCGCCGATGTTCCCCACCTCGCGGAACTGTTCGCGCGCATGGCGCTCGCGACCGTTCTCGGCGCACTCGTAGCGTACCGGTTCTGGCGGCGCTTCATGCGCCATCAGCCACGTCCGTCGATCCAGGGCGTACAGTCGCAAACGCTGATTTCCGCGGCGGGCGCGCTGATGGTGGTCGTGATTGGCGACAACGTCGCGCGCGCATTCGGGCTGGTCGGACTCGGCTCGTTCATTCGCTTCCGCTCGGGCATTAGCGATCCTCGCGACGCGGCGGTCATGTTCGTGATGATCGGCATCGGCATGGCGTGCGGGCTCGGACTGCCGCTGATGGCGATCGCGGGCACCGTCTTCGTCTGCCTGGTGCTCGTGATCTTCGACGCCACGGGGCGACGGCGCTGCGTCGTGACCATCAGCGCAGAGAACCCGTCGGAGGCCTGGCCCGTCGTCGAGAAAGTGTTTCCGGGCGCTCGAGCCATCGACGTGTCGAGCAATCGCCCCGAGCTCGGCAAGGACAGCAGCCGGCTGGTGGTCGAGATCGATCTGCCCGCCACGACCGACGCGGCGGCCATCCGCCGCTTGCTCGATGGGGGCGGGGTCGTCGGCCTCTCGCGCGTCGCCATTTCGCTGGAGTGAACGCCTATGTCCCTGCAAAAAACTAGCGCTCGATCGCTGATTTGCCTCGTGTTCGCAGGCTCCGCCTGCGGCTCACTCGATCCCAAGCCCGACACCACACCCGAAGACGCCGGAACACCGGCGCGCGTCATGCTTCCGCTCGAGACGGGCAATAGCTGGACGTACCGCGTGACGGACGGCAACAACGTCGAAACGAAGAATCAGGTCGTGGGCGAGCTCGAGCCCGTCGGCGGGAGCGGACCGCACGCCGACGTCATGGCGTTTCGCGTGACCACGGCGCGCGGCGTCGACGGAGCGAACGAGACGGTGAGCTTTCAGGGCTATTCCGGCTCGCGCGTGGTGCGTTATCGCGAGCAGGCCTACAACGCGACGACGGGAGACCTCGACATCGAGGAGCACTGGCACCCCTACAAGCTCCGGGTGGAGCAGGCAGAAAAGTACCTCGAGGACGGCGCCACGTTTCTCGAGAGCTACGACGAAACCAAGCTCGTGCCCGGTGGGGAACCGACCACGGCTACGCGAAGCGATCGCTGGACGGTGCTCGCCGCCAGCGAAACCGTCACCGTCCCGGCCGGCACGTTCGAGGCGCTGAAGGTGAACCGGGTTTCGAGCAGCCAGGGCGCGGTCAAGACGTATTGGTTCGTCGAAAACGTCGGAAAGGTGAAAGAGGAGGGAGGGCAGCTCGAAGAGCTCGAGAGCTACGAGGTGGCCGAGTGACTCCCTCTCCCGCCTCCCGCGACGACATCACGTCGGAGCGCCGTGAGACGAAGTACCTCGTCTCGCTCGGCGCGGCGGGAGCCCTCGTGTCTGTGCTGCACAAACACCTGCCCCTCCATCGCTTCACGGGTCCGAACGCGAACCCGCTGCCGGGCGCGCACCACTACGTCACGACGATCTATTTCGACACGCCATCCGGGCAGCATTATCGCGCGGCGGCGGCCGGAGCACGCTCGGTCAAGGTGCGAGCGCGGGAGTACTACGACATGCATCCCTCGCTCGCGGAGGTCGCGACGAGCTCGAGAGACCTTCTCCGCTACGATCCCTGGCTTTGGTTCGAGCTCAAGCGCCGTTCGGCGGGACGCAGCGAAAAGCGCCGTTTCCGCCTCGGCAAGCGCGACGTACCGGCGTTCTTCGAGCAGGCCGCGTCGCGGGCTTCCACCCCGCCGCGGGCGCTCGCCGAGCGTGATGCTCTGGACGAAACGAACGACGAGCTCAAAACCATCGAGGCATACCTGCGCCATCTCGACGAGCCGCTCAGCGCAACGTGCCTCGTGAACTACCGGCGCGTGGCCTGGCAATCGCCGGATGCGTCCCTCAGGATCACGCTCGACCTCGGTCTCTCGTACTACGCGCCGCCGGCGGATCTTTTCGCGCGCGAGCAACCGCTCGAGCGGGAGTTGCTCGGAAAACCCGCGTCCGTGATGAACGACGCCGTCGTCGAGGTGAAGTCGCGTGTCGGCGAACCTGCCTGGCTCTTGGCTGCGTTCCTACGGGCGAACGTCGCGCCGGTGGAATTCAGCAAGTTCGTCGCCGCGACGCGCAGCATAAGATCCCATGTCTGAGCGGGAGCGGCCACGCCGGGGAACACGGGCGATCGTCGCCTGGATCCT
>DASUTR010000034.1:0-4973 GCA_036374535.1 Polyangiaceae bacterium | reverse complement strand
GATTGTCGCTTTCGGTGGCGCCCGACGTAAACACGATTTCCTTACCCGATTCGGCGCCGATGCAGTGCGCGATGGTGTCGCGAGCGGCGTCGACCGCCGTTTCGGCGCGCCAGCCGAACACGTGCGTGCGGCTCGCGGCGTTGCCAAAGTCGCTGTTGAAGTAGGGCAACATGGCTTCGAGCACGCGTGGGTCGAGCGGCGTCGTCGCGTGATTGTCCAGGTAGATCGGAAACTTCAGGGCCATATCTTCCTCAGACCACGTGCACGCCCGCCACGAGCTCGGGCGCGCGCGGGCGTTCCTTGTTTCGCTCGCACGTGGGACAGGCGTGAACCGGGACGGCGGATTCGCACGCGCTGTCGCACGCCGAGAGAAACGCGAGACTTGCTTCGAGCTCGGCGTGGAGCTCGCCG
Organism: Polyangiaceae bacterium; assembly: GCA_036374535.1. Taxonomy (GTDB): domain Bacteria; phylum Myxococcota_A; class Polyangia; order Polyangiales; family Polyangiaceae; genus PMG-095. Next base: position 4,562 of record DASUTR010000034.1, on the reverse strand, counting down.
AGCTCTTCGAGCTTTTTCTTCGTTTCGGTGAGCTTGGCTTCGTAGAGCTCGCGGAGCTTCTGGGCAGCCACGGGAGCGGACCCCGAGCCGTCTTGCTCGCGAACGAGGCCCTGAATCTCTGAGAGCGAGAGCCCGAGTCCCTGGAGCTTCACGATCCATCGCACGCGCAGAAGCGCGTCGGGGGCGAACAGGCGATAACGTCCCTTGGATCGCTCGTGCGCCCGAACGAGACCGAGCTCTTCATAAAGGTGGATCGCCCGGACGGTCTTTCCCGTCGCCTTCGCGAGCTCGCCCACCTGGATGAGCTCGTCCTCGCTCAGCGAAGCCGCCGGGCGCGATGGCTCGGGCGGTGGAGCGACGGGAAGGTGACGAGTGGTCATGGGAGCGGCCGTGTAGGATAACCCTTACGTATGGGTGAGGGTTACGCACGAAGGATTTAGCCCCGGGCGTCCCTCCTGTCAATACGCTGAAAAAGGCAATGAATGCCGTGAGTTCGCCCGTTCGCCGGCGCCGCGAGGCCCCGGCACGGGAATTGCTCTTTATACCCTTGAAATCACCGAGGAAAGGGCTGTTCTGCCCCGTTCCTTATTGTCTCAGGAGCACCTCATGGCAACGACCGGATCAGCGACCAACCCCGACGCGATTCACATCCCCAAGTCGAGTCTATTCGGTATCGACCTCGGCCGCTCGACCGACGCGTTCCGCAATCCGTCGGTGGTGGACGCCGCCGCGGGGGCCGTCGTGACGCTGCTCGCCATCATCGGCCTCACGGGTACCGAGCCGCGCGTCATGGGGGCAATTTCGTTGATGGCCGTTGGACTCGCCCTGGTGGCCGAAGCGACCGGCCTCATGCAGCGGTCCCAGAAGCTCCTGTCGGAGAACCGTATCCGGCACCAGATCACCGCGTCGGCGCTCGCGGAGCTCGTGGCAGGCGCGTTCGGCTTCGTGCTCGGCGTTCTTGCGCTCTTCGGTCTCGAACCGTTCGTCCTGCTCGCACTCGCCAGCATCTCGTTCGGCGTGGCGCTCGTGTTCGGTACCGGCGCCGCGGTTCAGGTGGATACCGTGGCGGCCCATCTCGAGCCGAGCCCCACGCGCCGAGTCATTCACGAAGCGGTCATCGGCGCGAGCGGCGCGCGCTTTCTCGTGGCGCTCGCAAGCATCGTCCTCGGCCTGCTCGCGCTCGCCGGCGTCGAACGCTCGGCACTGCTCCTGACCTCGTCGCTGATCCTCGGCATCGCGCTCTTTCTCGGCGCAGTGTCGCTGGGCGATCGCCTGAGAGCAAATTCCTAGACGAGAGCCGGGGCCGAGGGTCTCAGGCGACGAACGCCTTGCGCAGGGCGGCGATGGTCGGCTCCGCGACGTCGAGAGCGGCGCGTGCGGAGCCGAAACGTGCCCGGAGCCCTTCGAGAAAGGCGAGCATCACCGCGGGCGGCGCCTCGCTGAAGGCGCGGAAGAGCGCCCGCTGGAGCTCCGGATTCTCGCGCGCCAAGAATGCAAACTCGGGCTCGAGGGGAGCGAGGCCGAGCGTCGTGAGCGCGTAGTCGGCGGCGATGGCGTCGTCGCTGACGCCGAGCAGCGACAGGAGCAGCGCCGCCACCATGCCCGTGCGATCCTTGCCCGCCCAACACCCGAACGCGACCGGCCGCGGCGATTCCGAGATCGTGAGCACGATGTCTTTGAAATGGGAGCGAAAGCGTTCGAACGCCCGCGTGTAGAGCCCGCTCCAATCGTCGGCTGCGGGAACGGGGACGCTCCAGAACGTCGCGTCCGCAATGTCGAACGGGCGCCGTTCCCAATGAACGCCGCGCGCGATCAGCGGCTCGGGTCGGCCGTCGCGTTCGATCTCTTCGTTCGTGCGGAAATCGACGTAGGTCTGGATGCCGTGGAGGGTCGCGAGCTCGGCCGCGAGCGTGTCGTCGAGATACGAGAGGTGAGCCGTGCGGAACAGGCGGCCCCGAGCGATGGTGCCGCTCGAGGCACGGATACCGCCGAGGTCACGGAAATTCTTGAAGGGCGGGGTCGGCATCGATCGGGAATCTAATAGCTCCCGATAGCGCGCGGCGGTAGGCCGACCACGTCCTCGACTCGGACGCTCGCGAGCGGCTCGAGCGCGCCGTCCGCGATGGCCCAGCGCCGGAGTACCCCGCGATCGGCGTCGGCGAGCAGGCAGACGTTCGCGCAACCCGGCGTGCAGAGCAGGCCGCCGTAAGCGACGCCTTGGCCGTTCCCTGCCGAGCCGGCCTCGGCCAGAGTCGTCACGGCGCCGCTCGCGAGGTCGATGGCGAGCAGCCGATTGTTTCGCGCGCCGCCGAACGTCGTTTGCGTCTTCACGAGCGCGCCGTTCTCCGCGAAGAACTCGACCTCTCCTTGCAGCGGCTCCCCGGCCAGCTTCGCGGCCGGGAAGCGGGCAAGCTCCACGGGAGGCAAGCTCGTCACGTCGAAGAGAACGAGAGCGCTCTGCTCGACGCTTTCCCCGCGGCCATCACGATCGATGAAGCCCGTGCACGCGAGCGCGGCGCGGCGTCCGCTCGGGGCGAGCGTGAGACCGCCGCAATTCTCGAGCCCCGGCAAGGTGAGCGACCAAGCGACGCGCTCGGACTCCGGGTCCACGCCGGCGAGCATCGCGTCACCTGCGCTGCGAAAATCTCGAGCGACGCGCTCGAGCGTCACGATCGCCGTGTCGCCGACGCGCGTGAGGGCCCCCGGCCGGGGAGGAACGCCGCCGTCACGGGGTAGCACGATCGAGCTTTCGATCGCGGGGCGGCGCGTGTCGATGACGAGCAGGTCGCCTCCGGCGTCGAACGGCTCCTGGCCGGGCGCCGGATTTTCGTCCCAGCGCGATACGAGCGCGCGCCGCGCGTCGAGCTCCAGGTAATCCTGCGGGTTCGATTCGAAGCCCGTGCCGACGGAGAGTTGCGCGAGCACCTCCGCCGTCTCGGGATCGAGCCAAGTGACGACGTTCGTACCGAAACGATCGACGAGCACCACGCGAGCGGAAGGCGGCATCGTCGAGGGAACGGCCACGTCGCCGGAGAGGGGAAAAGCGAGACCGGAGCCGCTCGCGCTCGCCGTCGAGACGAACGACGCCGAGAGTGTCTCGCCGTCGAGGGCCGAAATCGCCACCTGTGTCGAAACGTAGTCGGTCATCACGACGAGCGCCGCCGCCGGACAGCCGGGCTCGCGCAGCACCGAGACGCCGCCCGTCGGGCTCCCGAGAGGCTCGACGTTGCAGGCCACGGCGAACGAGCCGAGCACGGCTGCGGAACGAAGTGTCGCGAGGGCGCTCACGGTCGACCCTCGAGTGAGACGAAGAGACTCCGCCCCGGCAGCGGGAAGCCGACGACGTCGTAGCGCGGAGCGTCGAACACGTTCACGAGGCGCGCCGAGAGCAGCGCGCCTCCGTCGAGCGCCGAAAGCGAAGCTTCGAGATCGAGCGCGTGCTGCTCCGGAATGACCGCGAGCCCCGCGAGGTCGGCGTAGCGGCTCGACTGGTAGAGATGGCGCGCGGCGAGCCTCAGTTCCTCGGCCCAGACGAGCCCCGTCGGACCCGTCGTCGCGCGGAGCGTCGACGCGACCACGAGGCGCGAGCGAAACGGCAGCACGTCGTTCTTCCGCTGCCGGTCGGGCGTGCGATCGCGCGCGTCGAGGCCGGTAACCGCCGCATCGAACGAGAAATGCCGAAGAAAGCCCACACCGAATTCGACTTCGATGCCCGTCACCCGCGCCTCGCCGACGTTCAGAGGTACGACGTAGCCCTGCGCGGTTCGCACGAACGAAACGAGCTCGCTCGACGTGCGCGTGTACGCCGACGCCGCCGCCCAGAGCGGAGCGAGCTCGCCGTCGAGACGGTGCGTGAAGCGCGCGCCCGCGTCGATGGTCGTTCCCGTCTCGCTCTCGAGCCGCGGGTTGCCACGCACGACGGCGGACGTTCCATACAGCTCACCGAGCGCCGGCACGCGCACGTAGCGCCCGGCCGCGGCGAACGCGGTGAGCTCGCCGAACTCGCCGAGGATGCCGAGCCGTCCCGTCGGTTCGAGCTCGTCGCAGCCGGACTCGGCGCCGGCTTCGTCTTCGAGCGCCAACGTCGCCGTGCTCGCGGCCGTGTCGTGGCATTCGAGCGCCACGAGCGGGCGGACCGCGACGTTCGCGAGCACCCGAGCCTCGGCGAGCGCCGCGACCCGCGCGCTCACCCGCCGCGCGTCGAGCGCCGCAGCGTCCGCGCTTCCTCCCGTGCCTTCGTAGCGCCGCAGCCGCTCGGGGCCGCCGTCGAACGCCAAGCGCAGGAGCACGGCGTCCGAGACGGCGAAGCGCGCGCCGAGCTCCTGCGTGACGCGTTCGCCGGCGAGCCTGAGGCGCGCCGTTCCGAGCGAGAGCTCTCCCCGGGGATCGTCGAGCGTTGCGGACGTGACGAGCAGGGACGTGCGCGCGTCGAACGCCCCGCTCTCGCCGAACGGGGCCTTGCCGCCGATCGAGGCGAGCGTCCGTTCGGTCCTCTGGCGCGAAGCGTGCGTCGGGACGAGCGCGAGCCGCGGGACACCCTGCTCGCGTTCGAAGCGATTGAG
>DASUTR010000033.1:0-2821 GCA_036374535.1 Polyangiaceae bacterium | reverse complement strand
TGCTCGGCGCTACGTGCGCCCGCCGGCACCTCTGTGAAGGGCGCGAGGTCTTGCCCGCGCCGGCAGAAGCCGAGCGGGCGGCGAAGGAAGCCGCCCTCGCCCGCGTTGCGGAGCTCGAAGCCGAGCTCGGACGCAGGCGCTGACGGCTCCCGTTCGTTCACGTCGCCGTTGCGCCGGCGTGTCCGCCTGCCGGAGCGCGTGTGGTGCGTGCGGCCCGCGCGCGGCTCGCGAAAAGGGGGGCGAAGACGGCGCGCTCGGTCCAGGCGAGGTAGAGGCCGAGCGCGAGCGTGGCGAGGCCGAGCGCGCTGCCGGCCGGGTCGAGGAACAGGTGGAACGCGACGATGTTCACGACGATGGGCGCGAGCAAGGTGAGCGCGAAGGGGACGGCCCGGCCGGCGAGTAAGAGCAGGCCGGCGACGAGCTCCGTTCCCTTAATGAGGGGGAACATGTAGCCGGTGGCCGCGAGGGCGCCCCCGAATGCTGCGGCTTCCGGGGCGGCGGGCGGCTGAGGGAGGAAGTGCAGGAAGCCGTTGAGGCCGAAAACGGTGAAAACGAGGCCGAGGGTGAGGCGGGCGGCCGTTTGAGCGCGATTTTTAGGGAAATTCATGGGGTTCCTCCGTGTCCCCAGAATCTAATTGTTGCTACACTATGAACTAGTCCCTTGCACTGGAACGATTCGTTCTTACATCAGCAACAATGGATCTGAATCTGGTCGCCGCGTTCGTGGAGGTGGTGGAAGCGCAGAGCTTCACGGCCGCCGGGAAGGCGCTCGGCTTGCCGAAGTCGTCGGTGAGCCGCCGCGTGACGGAGCTCGAGCAGGAGCTCGGGGTGCCGTTACTTCATCGCACGACGCGCAAGCTGTCGCTCACCGAGGCGGGACGCGCGTACTTCGCGCAGGCCGAGCGCGCGCTGCGCGAGCTCAGCAGCGCGGCGGAGCTCGCGTCGGGCATGGATGCCGAGCCGCGCGGGATCGTGCGGCTGACGGCGCCGGTCGACGTGGGGGTGATGGGGCTGCCGCAGCTACTCGGCGAGTTTTCGCGGCTCTATCCGGACATTCACGTCGAGCTGTCGCTCAGCACGCGCGACCTCGACTTGCGGGCGGAGGGGTTCGACATCGGGATCCGTAACGGCGCGTCGCACGACGCGAGTCTCGTGGTGCGGCGTCTCGGGCAAGCGGCCACGGGCTTGTACGCGTCGCCGCGCTACCTCGACGAGCGCGGGCGTCCCGAAAATGTCGCCGAGCTCGAGAAGCACGATGCGGTGCTTTTCCGCGGAAACGGCGGAAAACTACTGTGGAGGCTCGATGGTCCGAACGACGCGACCTCGACGGTCGAGGTGACGGGGCGTGTGAGCGGCGACGAGCTGCTCTTCATCCGACAAGCGATCACGAACGGGCTCGGCATCGGGATTCTGCCGATCTTCGTCGAAGCGAAATGCGCGAGAGCGAAGAAGATCGAGCCGCTCGAGCGCGTGTTGCCGGATTGGGTGGTGCGCGGCGCGGAGCTCACGGTGGTCACGCCGGGTGGGCCGAAGCGGCCCCGACGAGTGACGCTGCTTCGTGACTATCTGGTCGAGAACATGCGCACGGCGTGCGGCGGCGACTAGCTCGCGTCTGGCTCCGGTTTCTTCGAAGCGGGGCTCGGGTGTGCCTCGAAGCTCGCGGACGCGCGCCGAGACGAGTCAGGCGGTGGGCGCGGCGGGTGATCGCCGGAGCGTCGGCACGAGCACGAGCGCGGCGCAGAGCGCGAGCCCGACGAGCGCCGGGAAGAGCGCCTGCCAGCCGTAGTGCTTGGCGAGCGGCGGCACGAGGAGCCCCTGGAGAATCGGCCCGATGGAGCCGATGCCGTTGACGAAACCGGTCGCCATCGACGCGGCGCGCGGGCCGCCTGCGTCCATGGCGGCAGCGCCGCACAGGATCGAATCGGGACCGAAGAGCATGGCGCCGATGAGCGCAAGCAGGGCGATGTTCGCAAGCTTGCTGGTCGCGCCCCACTGGAGGTAGGCGAAGCACGCGAAGGCGAGGCCGAACAGCCAGAGGCAGGCGAGGCCGGCGCGGCCGAAACGCTTCGTGCGATCGGAGAGCAGACCGATGCCGATGACGCCGGCGAAGCCGCCCGCGTCGAATGCCGTCGAGATGCCCGCTGCCTCGAGCGTCGAGTAGCCGAGCGTCGTCGAGAGGTAATAGGGAAGCCAGAAGAGCAAGATGTAACGGATGATCTTGACGAAGAAGTAGCTCGCCGCGAAGAGCCAGATCGTCGGGTTTCGCACGACGGCGCGGCGGGCGGCGCGCCGCTCGCGCTGCTCGCCGGCATCGTCGAGCGGTGTTCCGTCGGTGGCGACGGATCGTGCGGGCGCGGGCGCGGCGGGAAAGAGCACGAGCACGGCAAGGGCGACGGCGGCGATGATGACGGCGGGGCCGTAGAACGCGAAGCGCCAGCCGTAGGCGGTCGCCAAGAAGCCGGCGAGCCACACGGCGGCGAAGCCACCCACCTGGTAACACGTCGAGAAGATCGCCATCACGCCGCCGCGGGTCGCGGGGGTCGTGAAGTCCGCCATGCCGCGCGTGGTGCCGGGCCAGCCCGTCGCCTGCGCGAGGCCGTTCACCGCGAACGCGACGCCGAACGCGAGCGCGCCGCTCGCCGAGCCGAAGGCGACGCACGCGGCCGCCGAGAGCAACATCCCGTAGCCGACGAGCCGCCGCGCGCCGAGGCGATCGCCGATGAAGCCGCTCAGGAATTGTCCGGCGGAGTACGCGGTGAGGTACACCGTGTCGATGCGGCCGAGCGCGATTTCGCTCACGCCGAGCGCGTCGTGGAGCGGC
>DASUTR010000032.1:0-5227 GCA_036374535.1 Polyangiaceae bacterium | reverse complement strand
GGCCACGGCCAAGGGCGGCACGCTCGCGCTCGGAACTCACGCTTTTGCCGTGAAAGCCGGGGCAGCGCTGCTCGTCGGAGGCCTCGCTGCGGGCGGTTACGTGGCGCTCAAGGGCGAGGGCACCCCTGCCGCGCCGGGCGTCGTCCCGGCGGCGCGCACCGCAACGTCGACGGCTCCTCCGCTCCCCCGCGTCGAAATGGCGCCGGCGCCGATCTCTCCGCCGCCCGCGCCGAGCGAGATGCCGGCGCAGCGGGCTCGGGAATCGGACCGCCGCGCGTCGCTCGCCGCGGAAAGCGCGCTCCTCACCGAGGCGCGCGCCAAGCTGCGCTCTGGCGACGCGAACGGCGCCGCCGAGACCCTCGAGCGCCTGCGCGCGCGATTCCCCCGCGGCGTGCTCGGGCAAGAGCGCGAAGTGCTTGCCATCGAAATTCTGATGGCGCAGGGAAGCCGTGACGCGGCCAAGACGCGGGCTCGCGCGTTCATCCGCTCCTATCCGCGGAGTCCTCACGTCGAAAAGCTCGGCCGGCTCGTGGACGAGCCGTGACGGCGAAAAGGTCGGGCGTTCACGCGCTCGCTTGCGCGGCCGCGTTCGCGGCGTGCGAGCCCGTGACGACGTCGGTGGGCTCGTGGGAGCGCGAGACGAGTCTGTACCTCGAAGCCGAGCAGGGCGAGCTCTCGGGTGGCTTCTCGATCGGCGAGGACCCCGAGGCTTCCGAGGAGCGCTTCATCGCGCCGCCGCCGGGCGTCACGTCCGACGCCGAACCGGGTTCGGCGCGCGCCGTGTACGCGTTCTCGGCCGCGATCGAGGGGGATTACGTGTTCTGGGGCCGCTTGCGGTCGCCCGGCGCTCTCGAAAATCGTTTCTGGATTCGGGTCGACGACGGGCCCTGGACCAAGTGGCGCATCAGCGTCGGCGACATCTGGTTCTGGGACGACGTGCACGACGACGTGAGCTACGGAACGCCGCTCGTGTTCCCGCTCTCATCGGGCGACCACACGCTCGTGGTCGCGAACGCCGTCGACGGCGTCGCGCTCGATCGTCTGTTTCTTTCGCCCTCGGGCGAGAGCCCGCCGGGTAACGCCACGTCCTGCAACCCGCCGCACTCGATCGAGCGCGACGGGGAGTGCCTGCCGAGCTGCGGCAGCCTGAACGGAACCGCGTGCGACGAAGTCACGTGCGCCGGTCGTGAGCTCTTGGACGCCTACGACTGCGGCGTTTGCTGTCGGGTCGAGCCCTAGGACGATAAAGTGATCGCAGACACGCCGGCGCTCCACCGAGAGCTGAGTGACCGTGAGTTCACGCTTCGACGAATATTCCAGAATCCGTGGAAGCTCCGCCGCCCTGCTGGCTGCCGCATTCGCACTCTCGTCGTGCACGTCGACGCTCGAGGGGCCCGAGGGTGACGCGGCGAACGCCTCGGGCGCCGGGGGCACGAACGCGGGAGTCGGAGGTAGCTCGTCGTCCGGGGCGAGCGGAGCGGGGGCGAGCGCGGGCGGCGCAGGCTCGTCGAGCGGCGGCACGACGGGCGGCGCGGCTCCCGTCGATTGTGCGACGCGCGCGATCGAGCCGGGGCCCTCGCCGATGCGCCTTCTGTCGCGCGCCGAATACCTCGCGACGCTCGGCGATCTGTTCGGCGAGCTCGCGGGGCTCGATGCCGCCCTCGGTCCGGCCGTCGAAGCGTCGGCGTTCGGTCTCGTTCAGCCGGACGTGACGCAGGTCGAGCTCGAGAGCTTCCAGCAGGCGGCGGACGTCGTCGCCCGTTCCGTGACGGAGAGCGCCGAGCGCTTGGCCACCGTCGCTCCGTGCGCCGCGGACGAAGCCGAGCGGGACTGCGCGCGCCGCTTCGTCGCGACGTTCGGTGCGCGTGCGTACCGCGCGCCGCTCGGCGACGCGGCCGACGTCGAGCGACACCTCGCACTGTTCGACGCGGGCGCGGCGACGAGCTACGCGCACGGCATCGAGCTCTTGCTCCGCGGCATGCTCCAGGCGCCGCGCTTTCTCTACCGCGTGGAGATCGGAACCGCCGAAGTCGTGAGCCCGAGCGCGGTGCGGCTGTCGCCTCACGAAGTCGCGGCGCGCCTGTCCTACACGGTGTGGGGAACGCTACCCGACGCCGCGCTCGTTGCCGCTGCCGAGGACGGCCGCCTTTCCACGCCGGAGGGCGTCGTCGCCGAGCTCGCGCGCCTGCTCGCCGAGCCGCGCGGCGCGAGCCTCGTGCGGCGTTTCCTCGAGAGCTTCGTACACGTCTCGGCGGTCGATTCGCTCGTGAAGGACGAGGTGTTCTACCCCGAGTGGCGAGAGCCGGCGTTGCGCAGCGCGCTTCGCGGCCAAGCCCGGAGTTTCTTCGAGCACGTGCTCGCGAACGAAGGCGGCAAGCTGTCCGCGCTCCTCACGTCCCGAACCGTGTTCGTGAACCGCGCGCTCGGCGCCTACTACGGCGTCCAGGGCGGCGACGCGTTCGAGCCGCTCACGCGCGGCGACGGCACGGCTTCCGGGCTCCTGACGCTGCCGGCCCTCCTCGCCCTGCAGGCGAAGCCCGGAGAGAGCTCGCCGATCTATCGCGGGCGCTTCGTGCGCGAAGCGCTGCTCTGCCAGACGCTGCCGGCGCCGCCGCCGAACGTGCCGAAACCGCCCGACGTCGAGCCGAACGTCTCGACGCGCGAACGGCTGCGCCAGCACGAGGTGGACGACGAATGCAGCGGCTGCCACGCGCTCATCGATCCCGTCGGCTTCGGCTTCGAGCACTTCGACGCCATCGGGCGGTACCGCACGCTCGACGGCGGCGAACCGGTCGACGCCCGCGGTGAGCTCGTCGAGACTCGCGACGCGGACGGCCCTTTCGACGGCGTCGCCGAGCTCGCCGAGAAACTCGCCCGAAGCTCCGAGGTCGAGGAGTGCGTCGCGCGACAGTGGTTCCGCTTCGCCCTCGGCCGCTTCGAGCGCGACGTCGACGTGTGCTCGATGCAGCGCCTGCTCGCGACGTTCCGCGATGCCGCGCAGGACCTGAACGCGCTCCCGCGCGCCGTCGTCGAGACGGACGCCTTCCTCTACCGCCGCCCCCTCGACTGACGAGACCCCGATGAAACGAGCCGGACCCATCGATCTTCGTACGGCGCTCAGCCGGCGCCGCCTGCTCGGCGGGATGAGCGCGCTCACCGTCGCGGTCACGAGCCCCATCTGGCGGAGCGCGACGGTGTTCGGACAGGACGCAAAGCAGCCGTCCGCGCGGCGCTTCATCGGCATTTTCTCGGCGAATGGCACCGTCGCGGGCGACTTTTTCCCGGCGGGCGGCGCCGCCGAATCGCCCCTCACGCTCGGCCGCATCCTCGCGCCGCTCGAAGCGCATCGCGAAAAGCTCCTCGTCTTGAAGGGCTTGCACATGAACTCGACGGTCGAGGACGAGCTCGGCGTGCCGAGCGCGAACAAGCCGGGCGGCCCGCACATGAAGGGGCCCGGCGCGATGCTCACGGGCGGCTCGCTCTTGCCCGGAAGCTTCACCGGTGCGGGCGGTCCGGCCGGCTGGGCCGATCGTATCTCGGTCGATCAAGCGATCGCGCAGCGCATCGGCACCGAGACCGAGTTTCCCTCGCTCGAGTTCGGCGTGCGCATCGAGGGGCAAGAGCCGCTTCGCGTCATCTCGTACCGCGGCGCGAACCAGCCGAACACGGCCGTCGACAACCCGTTCCAGATGTACGGGCGCATCTTCGCGAACGCGGATCTCTCCGAGACCGAGCTCGCGCGCAGGCTCGCCGAGCGCCGCAGCGTGCTCGATTTCTTGAAGGACGACCTCGCCCGCTTGCAGACGCGCGTGAGCTCCGAAGATCGCGCGCGTCTCGAGGCCCACCTCGCCGGCGTGCGCAGCATCGAGCAGCGACTCGACGGGTCGGCGGTCTCGTGCACGCCCATCACCATGCCCGCGACGTTCGACACACGCGCGATGGAGAATTACCCGACGGTGGGCAAGCTCCAGATGGATCTCATGCTGCTCGCCCACACGTGCGGCATGACCCGCGTTTCGACCTTCATGTGGGCGAACGCGGACAGCTGGCAATACTACCCGTGGGTGGGCGTGAACGAAGAGCACCACGAGCTCTCGCACGCGGGCGACGACGACGCGGCGAGCCGGGAAAAGCTCGTCACGATCAACCGCTGGCACGCCGAGCAGGTTGCCTACCTCGTCGGCGAGCTCGCTGCTCGCCGTGAGGTCGACGGAAGCTTCATGCTCGACAACACGCTGCTCCTCTGGGGCAACGAGATCGGCGTCGGCAATACGCACACGTACGAAAACATTCCGTGGCTCATCGCCGGCGGCGCCGGGGGGGCGCTCCGGACGGGCCGTTACCTCCAATATGGCGCTCGCCCGCACAACGACCTGCTCGTGTCCGTCTGCCACGCCATGGGCATGACCGACGTGACGAGCTTCGGAATTCCGGGGGTTTGCACCGGCCCGCTCGAAAACTTGGTCGCCTAGACATCGACCCACGAGAGAAATCGGGGAGGCAACCGGCCGCTCCGACGTAAGTTCGGGTCATGAAAGCGGTGACGTTATTGGTGGCTTTCCTGGGGCATGGCGCGCTCGTCGCCGGGTGCAGCGCGAGCTCGGAGGGTGACGGCGACGGAGGTTCGGACGGTGGAGAGGAGACGGTCGTCGATTGGAGCAAGGCCGACCCCCCGGACAACATCGACATCACGACCTGCGTCGCGATCACCGCCGAGCAGGATCCCGAGCTCGATTCCTGCAGCGCGTGCTGCAACGGAGCGGGCTTTTCCGGCTCGAGCTTCATCTACGACGATCGCTGCACGTGCAGCAACGGCCGCGACGACGGGCGCGACACGGTTTGCATGACGACGGCGGCCACCGCGTCGCTCGACGCTTGCCAGACGTGCTGCAGCTCCGAGGGATTCTCCGGCTACGGATTCGTCGGCGGCGCGCAAGGCTCGTGTACGTGCCGCGGCCGTTCCGATTCCATCGTGTGTGCGGGCGCGGTTGCGGGGGAGGCCGGAGGCGAAGCTTGCTCGTTCTGCTGCGTGAATCAGGGCTTCCTCGGCTCGGGCTACACGAACTTCGGGGACGAGGAGTGCCGCTGCCTCGATCCCTAACGCGGGCGCTCCCAAGGGAGTGGCGACATCTCCGCGCGCACGTGATCGAGAAACGCTTTGATCTTCGGGGACAGGTGGCGGGTCGTCGGGTAGACGACGTGAAGGGGGACCACGGGTGAGCACCAG
>DASUTR010000031.1:0-8811 GCA_036374535.1 Polyangiaceae bacterium | reverse complement strand
ACTACGTGCTGCCGTTCCTGCGCGGCGATCGCCTCGCCGCGCGCGTCGATCTCAAATCGGATCGCGCCGCGAACGCCCTGCTCGTCCACGCCGCCGCCACGGAGCGGGGCGTGAACGCGGCCGGCGTGGCGGACCCGCTCGCCGCCGAGCTCCGCGCGCTCGCGACCTGGCTCGGTCTAGAGCGTGTCGTGATCGGCAAGAAAGGCGACCTTGCGGGCCCGCTGCGCCGGGCGACGGCGTCAAGGTAGGAGCGCCATCTGCACCTCGTCGCAGACCGAGCAGTCGGCGGCGACCTCGCGACACGAGACGCCTTCGTCGAGGCAATCGGTACACGCGTCGAGCTTCTCGGCGAGCTCGTTGTCCTCCACGCGATCCTCGCAGCGCTCGGCGCAATCGTGAACGTCGATGTCGTCGTCGACGCACGACTGCATCTTTTCGCACATCTGATCGCAGTCGAGCGCCTCGTTGATGTCGTCGCAGCCGGCGAGCGGCAGAAGTCCGAAAGCCACCACGGCGAATACGCTGAGCGTCCTTGCAAAAGAGATCATGAATCCACTTCCTTTCAGTTCCTAGAACGGGAAGAGCACGAAGCGTTCCAGGTGCTTTTGGCCCGAAAACGCGGATCCGCGCGGTCGCCTTCCGCGTTCACGTGTCCGGATTCGGACGGACGTTCGCCGCCGTTTCGAATCGAGCGAACGCGGGCCCAGCGCTAGGCTAGTTTGCGGCGCCGAAAATCCGCACTTCGCCGAGCATTCCTTCGTTGTACCCGAGCCAAGGATCCGCGTCGGCGGTGTGCGTGATGGGTCCGTTCACCGTCGCGAAGAACAGGGCGCCGTTCGGGCTCGGAACGACGAGCCGGACCTCGGTGTGCCTTGGGCCCGTGAGCGTCCAACGGCGACCGAGCTCGCCGGTGACGGAGATCGGGAGCAGGAAACCGTCGCCCTCCGTCACCGTGCTGCCCGTATCGACGGATTTCGCGCCCGTGGTCCCGCCCAAGCACACGCGCTCGCGGCCGCATCGCGCGAGGGCTCGCGGGATGTCGTCGTCCGCGAACGCGATGAGCTGGTTCGTCACTCCCCCCGAGACGAGATCGACGATCGTGAGTCCGATGTCGTACTGGAACGTGTCGTTCGGCTCGGGAGCTTTCGCGCTCGCCACCCAGGTCGCGACCACGGCGTGCTCGCCGACGACGGTGAACACGGGCAGCGTCTCGCAGTATTCGGTAGAAGCCGCGAAATACGTCGGCTCTCCGCCGTCGAAGCGAGCGACGAGGACCTCCCCACAACGCGGATCGTCCGGGAGCTCGCCGTCGAAGCGTTCCGCCTCCGCCAGCGCGGCGAGCGTTCCCCGCGTCACCGTGGCCGCGACCACGACCGCGTCTCCGACCACGACGGGCGGAGTCACGCTCTGCCGAGCGAGCTCCGAAGCCCGCAAGTGCTCTTCGGCCGGCGCATCCATCGGGACCTCCGGCGGAGCGACCGAGGGAACGATCGCCGCCGAGTCGAGGAGCTCGGCGCGCCCGCTCAGCCGCTCGAGGAAGTAACCGCCGTGCCAGGTGACCACGCGTAGGCTGGTGTCCGAGGGCGCGATTCCGACGACGTTGCGAGCGTCGCTCGTGAGCTCCGACGCTCCGGCCACGTTGCCGCCCTCGTCGAGCTCGTAGCGCGTGACGGAACGTGACGAAGCCGCCCATATCGTCTCGGAGACACGGCCGCGTCCCTCGTCACGGAAAAAGCACGTGTCCGCCTGGCTCTTCCCGCAACGGTTCCGATAACCGATGAGCGCTCCGTCGTCGTGAAGCCCGACGCCGTCGAGCGCGCGGTCCGCGAGCGGCGAGCTCGCGTCGAAAACACCGTCCTTCGTGAAATGTTCGATGTGCCGCCGTCCGCTCGAGAAAGCGGGGTCGTCGTAGCCCGTCCAGAACAGCCACCCGCTGCCTTCGCCGCTCGTGAGGAGCGCCTGCTCGGCAATCCAGAAGTCCTCGCCGACGCGCCGCGCTCGTCCGCCGTCGAGCCCCGGCAGCTCTTCGAAGCCGCGTTCCGGCACTTCCGGATCCGCCGGGGGCGCCGGCTCGTTCGCTCCGCAGCCGAAGGCCATCAGCGTGAAGGCGAAGCGACGCAGGGGAGCGAACGAGCGAAGCGTGGTGGCGCGGCGCAGCACGCGTGAAATGTCCCTCCCGCAGCCGCCAGCGTCCAATCCGGCGCGCGGGAGTCACGAATATCGCCGGATTCGACTGCCGGATTCGCTACCCGTCGTCGAGAAAGGCACCATGACGCGCCGGCGCGTGGCGTGTAGGCTCGCCCGCCTGGAGACGTCATGAAGACCAGAGCCGCCGTTGCGTACGAGCCGGGCAAAGATCTCGTCATCGAGGAAGTCGAGCTCGAAGGGCCGAAAGCGGGGGAAGTCCTCGTGCAGATGAAAGCGACGGGCGTCTGTCACACCGACGAGTTCACGCGTTCGGGCGCGGACCCCGAAGGGATCTTTCCCGTGATCTTCGGTCACGAGGGCGCGGGCGTCGTCGTCGACGTGGGGCCGTCGGTGACGAGCCTCGGGAAGGGCGATCACGTCATTCCGCTGTACACGCCGGAATGTCGCGCCTGCAAATCGTGCCTCAGCCGCAAGACGAACCTGTGTACGGCGATCCGCGCAACGCAGGGCAAGGGGCTCATGCCCGACGGCACCAGTCGTTTCTCGCGCGGCGGAAAGCGCATCCACCACTACATGGGGTGCTCGACGTTCTCCGAATTCAGCGTGTTACCGGAGATTGCGCTCGCCAAGGTGCGAAGCGACGCCCCGTTCGACAAGATTTGCTACATCGGTTGTGGCGTCACGACCGGCATCGGAGCCGTGATTTACACGGCGAAGGTCGAGCCCGGCGCGAACGTCGTCGTGTTCGGGCTCGGCGGGATCGGCCTCAACGTCGTGCAAGGCGCGCGCCTCGCCGGGGCCGACAAGATCATCGGCGTCGACATCAACGATCGCCGGGAAGAGCTCGGCAAGAGGTTCGGGCTGACGCATTTCGTGAATCCGACGCGTGTGAAGGGCGATCTCGTCGCACATTTGGTCGAGCTCACCGGCGGCGGCGCCGACTACAGCTTCGAGTGCGTCGGCAACGTCACCCTCATGCGCCAGGCGCTCGAGTGTTGTCATCGCGGTTGGGGCGTGAGCGTCGTCATCGGCGTCGCGGGCTCGGGGCAAGAAATCGCCACGCGACCATTTCAGCTCGTCACGGGTCGCGTGTGGAAGGGGTCGGCGTTCGGCGGGGCGCGCGGTCGGACGGACGTGCCGAAAATCGTCGATTGGTACATGGAAAAGAAGATCGACATCGACAGCCTCATCACGCACAAGCTTCCGCTCGAACGCATCAACGACGCCTTCGCGCTCATGCACGCGGGCGAGTCCATTCGAACGGTGGTCGAGTACTCGTAACGGCGGCGCCGGCGTCAAAACATCGATTGTTCGACGACGCGTGCGACAACCATGCGTTGGGGCTTTGCGCCCACGTGGCTCGGGTCGCAGCTGCCGCTCGCCCCGAGACCGAGGGGAACGATGCCCTCGCGGTACGCCTGCGCCCCGGGCGGGAGCACGCTGACCCCGGCGCGATAACTGCACACCTTGCCGCTCTCCGCGAGGTAGACGCCCGGCTGCTCGAGGATCGTGGCGGGCAGCGTTCCCTCGCTCGGGTTCTCGACGGTGGGATTCTCGGCGCGAAGCTGCTCCTTCGACTCTTCGGTGCTCTTGAGCTTCATCGGCGGCGCGTCGACGTGCGGCCGCTCGAGCGAGCTCGTCCTCGTGCCGTTCGGCATCGTCCGTTCCGCGGCGAGCTCGACCGTCAGCTTCATTCCCGCGCGCGGCGGCGCGATCCTCGGCGGCTTCTTGCGAAGGTCTTCGGCGACGTGCGCCGCGACCTTGCGCCAATTTTCGACCTGCCCCGACGCGGCGCCGAGCGTCACCTCGACGGCGCCCGTACGATGCACGGTCACCTCGAAGCGGGCGGTACCGAGCTCGGGGGCGACGGTTTCGTGCGCGGCATGGTGCAGCGCGGAGAGTACGCGACCCGACGGCCCGAGGCCGAGCTCACCATCGCTAGCCTCGAGTCCCTCTTGCAGCCCTCCCGTCGTGCTCACGGGCGGCGCGCGAAACACGTTGAAGCGGTTCGAGCGCCGCTGCGGGCGCTCGGCCCGCGCGCCGTCGCTGGCGTTCGGCGCCGACACCCACCGTTGCCATCCGTCCGGCCCGAGCCCGAGATCGATCGATGCTTCGGGGGCTGCTCCCTCGGCGGGCTCCGCGGGCGGTGTTTCCGTGCTCGCCGCCGAATCGGGGGTCACGGGCCCGAGCTCTTCGACGGCGACGTCGCTCGTGCCCGCTCGCGTCGTGCGGAAGGCGCGGCCCACGCCGCGACCGGGCGCGCTCGGGCCGGTGAGGGTTTCGGCTTCGGTCGCGACGTCGTCGCGGAGATCCACGTCGAATGCGAGCTCGGCGGGCGGGTGAGCCGGCGCGCGTCGGGAAACGGACGGCGCGCGCCCATCGAGCGTCGCGTGAAGCAGAAAGAGTGCGCCGGCGTGCAGGGCGACGGCCGCAGCGACCGCCCAAGACTCCTTCCACCGGCGAAGCATCGGGACGAGAGACTAGCGCTGCGTTCGAGCGAGCACCAGGACGGACCGTCGTGGCACGACGCCACTCGCGGTCGTCGGGGCGGAGGTCTACCCTGCAGGCAATGCCGACGAAGAAATCCGGTCCCGACGAGGACGTGCGGCTTCCCATCAAGCTCGATTCGAGCTCGAACGGCGAGTACTGGCCCGCGCCGCCGGGTGAACGCCTCGTTCGCGTCGTCGCCGAAGCACGCAGGCGGGCGGACGAGAACGCGCGGCGGCTCGATCTCTCGCGGCGCGAGTACCTCGGGAGCGCGTGCGGCGCGGCGATGGTGCTGCTCGGCATGAATCAGCTCGGCTGCGGGGGCGGGAGCTATCGCGTGCCGCCCGAGTCGCCGCTCGAGCGAGACGCGGCCCAGGCGGCGGTGGGCGGCGACGAGTTCATCTTCGACGTTCAGACGCATCAGGTGAGCGCGGATCGGCCGTGGTGGGACGTGAAGCGTCCGTCGCTCGCGGACTTCCTGAAGACGATTCCCCAGGCGGAGTGCGGCGACGCGCATTGGGCGCGCTGCTTTTCCGATGACGTGCTGATTCGCGAAGTGTTTCTCGAAAGCGACACGCAGATCGCCGTGGTAAGCGCGCTGTGGGGCGATCCGCATCCGATGCTCGCTTCCGAAGCGGCTCGCACGCGCGACAAGGTGCAGGCGCTCGGCAAGGGCACGCGGCTTCTCACGCACGGCATCGTCCAGCCCAATGAGGGCCCCTGGGAGAAAGTCTCCGAGCACATGCAAGCGCTCGTCGAGACGTGGAAGATCGACGCCTGGAAGCTCTACACCGTGTGGGGCCCGAACGGTGAGGGGTACCTCCTCGACGGCGAGCTCGGTACGAAGACCGTCGCGCGCGGGCTCGAGCTCGGGCGGCATATTTTCGCCGTCCACAAGGGACTGCCGCTGCCCGGGATGAATCGCGACTTCACGTCACCGCGTGATCTGGGCGCCGTGGCAAAACGCTTTCCGAATGCCGTCTTCCTCGTTTATCACTCGGGCTGGGAGTCGGAGCACGTGGAGGGACCTTACGATCCCGAAGCGGACAAGGGCGTCGACGTTCTCATCCGCTCGCTCGAAGAGCACGGCATCGGCAAGCAGGGAAACGTCTACGCGGAGCTCGGCTCGACGTGGCGCGAACTCATGAAGAAGCCGGATCAAGCGGCGCACCTGCTCGGTAAGCTTCTGAAGCATCTCGGGGAGGATCGAATCTTGTGGGGCACCGACGCCATCTGGTTCGGGTCGCCTCAGGACCAGATCCAGGCGTTCCGCACCTTCGAGATCTCCGCCGAATATCAGGACAAGTACGGCTATCCGGCGCTCACGAGGGAGCGCAAAGCGAAGATCCTCGGACTCAACGCGGCGCGGGTTTACGCCGTCGACGTGCCGAAGCTCCGGAAGCGACACGCCGCGGACGCGCTGGCTGCGGCGCGTCCCGGCTACGCGCACGCCGTCTCGCCGAGCTTCCAGACGCACGGCCCCCGTACGCGGCGGGAAATGCTAGCGCTCCTGAAATCGGGACTCGGTCACTGAGCTTCCGCTTCGAATGTTTCACTCGCCCGCTGCGAGATACTCCTCGCCGGTCTGCAGCCGCCAGAGCGCCGCGTAGGCGCCGCCTTCGGCGACGAGGGCCTCATGGGTTCCCGATTCGACGATGCTTCCCCCCTCGACCACGTAGATCCGATCGACTCGCCGGACCGTGGACAGACGGTGCGCAATGACGAGCGTGGTCCTTCCCACGACGAGCTTCTGGAGCGACCGCTGAATCGCGGCCTCGGTCTCGTTGTCGACCGAGCTCGTCGCTTCGTCGAGCACGAGAATGCGCGGCTCCTTCAAAATCGCACGTGCGAGCGCGATGCGCTGGCGCTGCCCGCCCGAGAGCTTTTGCCCGCGCTCGCCGACGGGCGTGTCGTAGCCCTGCGGAAGCGCTTCGATGAAATCATGGGCTTCCGCTGCACGCGCCGCGGCGACGACGGCGTCGCGCGGCACGGCCGCCATCCCGTAGGCGATGTTCTCGGCGACCGAAGCGTCGGCGAGGAACGTATCTTGTGCGACGTAGCCGATGGCGCGGCGCAAGTCTTTCAGCGCAATTTCTCGGATCGAAACGCCGTCGAGGCGGATATCGCCCGATTGGGGCTCGTAGAATCGCAAGAGAAGCTTGACGAGCGTGCTCTTCCCGCCGCCCGTGCCGCCGACGAACGCGGCGCTCGTGCCCGCCGGTACGTCGAGCGATACGTTCTTCAGCGTGGGCTCGTCCTCGTACGCGAAGCTCACGTTTTCGAAACGAAGCGCGCCGCGCACGCTCGACGACTCGAGCGCGGTACCCGGATAGCCGATCCGAACCGGTGTCTCGAGTAGGTTCATGACGCGCTCGACGGACGCGACGGAGCGCTGGTAGAGATCGGTCATTTCGGCCAGCCGTGTCATCGGCCACAGCAGCCGCTGCGTGAGATAGACGAGCACCGAGTAGCTGCCGACGCCGATCTCCCCGCGCAAGGCGAGGAAGCCGCCGTAGAGCAGCGTCACGGTGAAACCGGCGAGAATGGCCATGCGGATCACGGGCGTGATGGCCGACGAGAAGCGAATCGCCCGTGCGTTTTCGCTGCGGTAGGCGTTCGAGCCTTCGCGAATGCGCGCGCTTTCGTAGTCTTCCGCCGCGAAGGCTTTGATGGTGGCGATGCCGAGCAGGTTGTTGTTCAATCGACCGTTCAAAGAGCCCGCGGCTTCCCGCACGGCCGCGTAGCGCGACGCGAGTCGGCGCTGGAACCAGAACGCACCGTAGACGATCAGCGGCACGGGGATCAGCGCCAGAAACGCGATCTTCGTCGTGATGGCGAAGAACACGGCGCCGACCAAGAACGAGCTCGTCACGACCTGGACGAGGTCGTTCGCGCCGCCGTTGAGGAAGCGCTCCATCTGATTTACGTCGTCGTTCAAGATCGACATCAGATTTCCGGTGCGCCGCCGCTCGAACCACGAAAGCTCGAGCCGCTGCACGTGCTCGTACGTCTCCATGCGCACGTCGTGCTGCAGGTTTTGCGCGAGGTTGCGCCATCGAACCAAGTGGAGGTACTCGAAGGCGGATTCGAGCACCCACACGACGACGGTGAGCGCCGCCAGGAGGACGAGCTGCTCGTAGGGATCGGTGACGCCGGCGCGCGCCACGAACGATGCTTTCCGATTGACGACCACGTCGACGGCGACCCCGATGAGCACCTCGGGCAGGACGTCGAAGACCTTGTTCAGGACCGAAAACGTCGTCGCAAGAGCGATTTCGCGCCGGTACGCGCGCGCGTGGTGGAAAAGCCGGCGAAGCGGGTGCGCCATCGAGAGGGTCGTACTCCAACGGCGCGCCCCGCGCATCGTTCAACGGCGACGCGGGCGCGAGCCCCGCGTTCGTGGTTTGATCGAGCTCGTGCCCCTGCGCGTCCTCGTCGTGCCCGACAAGTTCAAGGGAACGCTGCGCGCGCGAGAGGTAGCGGCCGCGATCGTCGAAGGGTGGTGTGACGCGCGACCGAACGACACGATCGACGCGCTTCCCATGTCGGACGGAGGCGACGGCTTCGGGGAGGTGATCGGCGCGCTGTTCGCCGCGGAGAAGACGACGTGTCCCACTGTGGACGCGGCCGGCCGGTCGCGCGACGCCGCGTGGTGGTTCCACGCCGGGGAGCGAATCGCCGTGATTGAAACGGCCGAGGTGAACGGGCTCGCGCTCTTGCCGCCGGGCCGTTACCACCCATTCGAGCTCGACACGTTCGGGCTGGGCGCGCTGTTCCGCGCTGCCGCGGACGCGGGCGCGACGCATGTCTATGCCGGGCTCGGCGGCAGCGCCACGAACGACGGCGGATTCGGCCTCGCGACAGCGCTCGGCGTTCGGTTCCGTGACGCGGCCGGCAATCCGCTCCGTTCGTTCGACGAGCTCGAGCACCTGGCTTCGCTCGAGCGCCCTGCGCGAACGCTCGGGCTCGGTGAGCTCACGATCGCGGTCGACGTGACGAATCCGCTGCTCGGCGCGAACGGCGCGACGCGCGTGTTCGGTCCGCAAAAGGGGCTCGCGCCGAGCGACATCCCGAAAGCCGAGGCGTGTCTCCGTCGCTTGGCGGCGGTCGTCGATGCGAGCGCGCCGCGGCCTTTCTCGGATGAAGCGGGCGCCGGAGCCGCCGGCGGTCTCGGCT
>DASUTR010000030.1:0-2626 GCA_036374535.1 Polyangiaceae bacterium | reverse complement strand
ACGGCGGCGTGGCGCGCGGGCGGCACGGCCGTGAGAAACCCGTGCATCCACGCCCCGCCGCGCTTGTTCTCGCGCGGGAAGGGGTCGACGGTGAACGCTCCGAGCTCGCGGCCTCCCGCGTCGCGCATCACGAACGAGCGGACGGCGGGATCCCAGACGTGCGCGCTCTCGCCCGGGGCGATGGTCACGCCGAAGAGGCGTTCGGCCAGGCCGAACGCGCCCTCGAGCACTCGTTCGAACGAAAAGTAGGGGCGGAGCTCCTCGTCGTCGAACGAGTAGCGCGCCTTTTTGAGCTTCTCGGAGTAGTAGCCGACGTCCCACGGCGCGAGCTCGGGTGCGGCGTCGCCCTCGAGCTCGCGGCGAAAGGCGAGGAGCTCGCGCCGCTCGCGCTCGAAGGCGGGCTCGCTCTTCCGCGACAGATCGTCGACGAACGCTTTGGCCTGAGCGCCGGTCTTCGCCATGCGCTCTTCCGTCACGAGATCGGCGAAGTGGGCGAATCCGAGCAGGTTCGCCTTTTCGCGGCGGAGCTCGAGGATCTTCGCGATGAGCGGCTGGTTGTCGTGCTGGCTCGAGAGCGCGCGGCCGTTGTAGGCGCGCCAGATCGTCTGGCGCAGCCCCGCGTCATCCGCGTAGGTGAGGACGGCGGTCACGCTCGGGGCTTGGAGCGTCAGCCGGTAGCCCGCCTGGCCCTTCGATTTCGCCGCTTCGCGCGCGGCCTCCAGCGCCGATTCCGGTAGTCCGCGAAGCTTCGAGGCGTCGTCGATCGAGAGCTCGAACGCGTTCGTGTCGTCGAGAACGTTCTGCGCGAAGCGGTTCGTGAGCAGGGTGAGCTCGCGATCGAGCGAGCGCAGTCGCTCCTTGCCTGCGGCGTCGAGCCGCGCGCCGTGGCGGCGAAAATCCGCCAGCGTCTTCTCGAGGAAGCGCGCGCGCGTTCCGTCGAGCGAGCGAGCCTCGGCGGTTTCGGAGAACGCGGAGAGACGCTGGAACAACCGCTCGCGCAACGGAATGCCGGCAAAGGTCGCCGTGACCTCCGGCAGCATTTCGTTGTAGGCTTTCCGGTATGCGGGCGTCGTCGCGACGCTTTCGAGGTGCTCGACGATGGATGTCGCGAGCTCGAGCTCTTCCGTGGCGCGTTCGAGCGCTCCGAGCGTCGAGTCGTACGTCGGGGGTGACTCGTCCGCTTCGATGGCGTCGAGCGCCTGGGCCGTTCGGCGGATGAGCTCCGCGAGGCCGGGGCCTACGTGCTCGGCCTGAATGCGATCGAAAGCGAGCTCCGTTCCCAGCGACAAAAGCGGGTTTTCCACGACTCGCGGACTATAGCACCCGTCCCCGAGGCAAGGCGCTGTCGAACCGCGGCGTCGTCGACGGACCTGACGCTCGTCAGGGGGTGACGCCGCGTGCGAGCACGCCGCTGCCGCGCCAGCGCTCGTTTTGCGACTGGAAGTCGAGCTCCGTGCCGCGGAAGCGGCCGGCGACGGGATACGCGACGCCTTCGGGGTCGAACAGCGTGAGCTGGAACGTCGTACCGATCGCGCTCGTCACGACGTAACGCCCCTGGAGATTCACGCCGGGCCCCGAGGCGAAATATTGGTCGCCGCGGAACGAGACCGTGAGCGCTCGCAGCTGCGCGTCGAGCAGCCCCTGATACGGCTGCTCGAGCGGCTTCTCGGGCGTGAAGCTCTTGAGCTTCCAGTCGCCGCTCAGGTTCCGCGTCGTCTCCGCGGCCGGAGCGTCGGGCGCCTGTTGCTTCGACGCGCAACTCGGCAGCGCGAGGGCTCCGACGAGCGACGCGACGGCGACGGCGTGGGACGGGCCTCGCACCATAGATGCGCAACGTAGGGCCGCGTGGCGCTCGACGCAACGGAGCAGCTTGCCCCGCGACCGGCCGAGACGCGCTCAGGGCTTCGATTTCATGGGTTCGTCGGACCCCGGCCCCACCGCTCGTTCACCCCCCGGGCGAGCCAGTCGAAAAGCTCCATGGTGGCGTCGGCAATTGCCTCCATGTCTTTCGAAAATGTGAGGCGCTCGGAAAGCGCCGGGCTCGCCATGGGCACGCTCTGGCGCTCCGCCCGGGCTCGATCCGCGTCCCGCTCGCGCTCGCGGATGCGTTCGCGAGCGAGCGAAAGTCCACCGCTTTCGACGAACGCGAGCACGCGCGGAAGCTCGCCCTCGTCGAACCACGTGCCGTGCGTGCTGCACACGTCGACGACGACGCCGCTCGCGCCGCCGAAATTCTTGCGGTTCATGAGCGCTCGGCACGAGGGACACGGCACGTAGCGCACCGCGCCGAGCCCCAGCGCGGCGCGGCGCACGCGCCGTTCGACGGCGAGCCCCGCGACCTCGCGCGATTCCAAAAGCGATGCGAGCAGCCCGTGCTCGACGAACTGGCCGCCGCAAGCCGTGCAATCGAGCAAGACGCCCCCCGTGCCGCGGAAAGCGAAAAGCGGCTTCGCGCACGTCGGACAGGCGCGTTCGTCCTCCCCGCCGACGGGTTCGAGCCCGAGCTCGCGCCCGCAGCCCCCGCAGTGGAGCGAGGTCGCGCCGTTCATGGCGTAGCAGTGGTGGCAGCGTACCGTCGCGAGCTCGGCGCGGCAGTAACGGCACTGCCGTGCCGAGGCCGCCACGT
>DASUTR010000029.1:0-13122 GCA_036374535.1 Polyangiaceae bacterium | reverse complement strand
GGCATTCAACCGCCGTACGGCTTTCCGCCGCCGGAGGACGCGGGCACCGATGGCGGTGGTCCAGCGCCGCTCTACGGCTTGCCGGCGGATGGCGGCTTCTTCGACGACGGCGGGGGCAGCGGACCGGAGTACGGCGCGGCGCCGGCTGATTGATCCCCGGCCGAGCGGTGCGGCGAGCCATTTTTAATTCAATAAAAACGACTACCTGAACAAATGCTGTGCATTTGTTCAGGTAGGCGCTATCCCGTCGACGCCGGAGGCCGACCGCGGGGGCACCAGGGAGGGATAGAGGGCGGGCGGCTCCGGCACTTTTCGCCAACACGATTCGGCGCAACCGTGCGCGAAAACCGATGTTTCGAAAGGTCCTCCAGGCAACGCACCCCTCCATGATGCGTGGCGTCGACAACCAGACGCTCGCGGATCGGTACTTGGTGCGGGAGCTCTTTCGGCCCGACGCCGTAGAGCTCACGTACTCGCACGTCGAGCGCTTCGTCATCGGCGGCGTAATGCCCGTTACGGGAGCTCGAGCGCTGCCGGCAGAGGACGGCGGCGCACCGTTCCTCGAGCGCCGCGAGCTCGGCGTCGTGAACGTGGGCGGCGCGGGTCGCGTCGTGCTCGACGGAGCATCGTTCGAGCTCGCGCCGCGCGACGGGCTTTACGTCCCGAAAGGGACCGCCGACGTTCGCTTCGAATCTGCGAATCCGAACGAGCCGGCGAAGTACTACCTCGTGAGCACGCCCGCGCACGCGCGCTTCGAGCCCGTGAAGATTTCGATCGCCAACGCCGTGCCGCTCCAGCGCGGCTCGCATGAAACGTCGAACGAGCGGATCATTTACCAATTCATCGTTCCGAGCGTCTGCAAATCCGCGCAGCTCTTGCTCGGGATGACGCTGCTCGAGCCGGGAAGCGTTTGGAACACGATGCCGCCTCACCTCCACGATCGTCGCTCGGAGGTGTACTTCTACTTCGGTCTCGGCAAGGACGACCGCGTGTTCCACTTCATGGGCGAGCCGGACGAGATGCGCCAGCTCGTGCTCGCGAACGAAGAAGCCGTCATCTCGCCGCCTTGGTCGATTCACATGGGCGCCGGCAGCGCGTCGTACGGCTTCGTCTGGGCGATGGGCGGCGAGAACCAGGACTACACGGACATGAACGTGCTCGAGCTCTGCCAGCTCCGCTAACGCGACGAAGCGTGATCGCCGGCGAGCGCGAGGGCGGCTCGGACCCGCGCGACTCGAGAGCGGAGTAGCCCGAGCTCCGAGCCGAAAACCTCGGCGTCGATGGGGAGCGAGTCGAGTGCGCCAACGAAAATTGCCACGAGAGCGGCGAGCAACGGCACCTGCCGCGGCGACCCGGCGGCGACGACGCAACGCGCCACGTCGAATTTGCGCGGCGAAGTTCGAGAGGCGTGTCGATGGCCCGCGATTGCATGCGTCGAGTTCTCCTCGTGCTGCCGCAGCGTGTCGTCGAGGCGGAACGACGCACACATGCACGCCTCGATCCGCACACGCGCCGACTACGATTCTTTGCGACGACAAGCCGGCGCTCTACTGATACTATCGACCCTACCTCGCACGCGCGTTGCGCGCGCGGCTGCGACCCGCATGATTCGCTTCAAGGACGGCTTTCCGGTCGCTGTTTGGCTTTGCGTGCTGCTCGTCGCGTCCCGCGCGACTTGCGACGAGCCGAAGCGCTCCGTACCCGAGCCGAGCCCGCGCGCGCTCCACGGCTTCGAGACGGTCAGGATGCGCGCGTTTCCACGTCCGCCCGCGATCGCCTTCGGCCTGCGCCTTCCGCGGTTCCTGGCGATCGGCTCGGGATCGCCGCCCGCGCTCGCTCCTCGCGCCGTTTCGCACGGACCGCGCCCGACCGAGTGCCGCCATCAATGCGCTTCGGGCGCCGTTACCGATCGCACGCGCAAGACCGCGTCGACGATTCTCGCGGGCGTGGGAGCGCTCGGCGTGACGGCGGGCGTCGTCCTCAACATCACGACCCCACCTCGCTCCGACCAGCCGACCCTTGCGCCCTCGTTTCGTCTGAAGCTGTCCGGACAGCGGGCCATCGCCAGCGCTGACTGGCGGTTCTGAGCGCGACGACCTCGCGCACGACGGTCGCGAGGCGGCGCGCGGACTAGACGATCCAGCGGGCGATCACGCAGGTGACGTTGTCGGGGCCGCCGTTCTCGTTGGCGGCGTCGATCAAGCGCTGCGTCGCCGTGGGCAGATCGGGCGCGCGCGAGACGATGTCGAGCACGCGCGGATCGTTGACGGGGCCGGACAGGCCGTCGCTGCAGAGCACGATGGTGTCGCCCGCGCGCGGCGTCTCGAAGCGCGTATCGACCTTGACCGTGTCCTTCATGCCGAGCGCGCGAACGATCACGTTCTTGTGGGGAAAGTTCGCGATCTCCTCGGGCGTGAGGTGCTTCATCTTCTTGTAATCGTTGAGCAGCGAGTGATCCTCGGTGAGCTGCTCGATCTGCCCCTCGCGGATACGATAAACGCGGCTGTCGCCGACGTGCGCGATGTACACGCCGTCTTCCACGGCGAAGAGCGCGGCGAGCGTCGTTCCCATGCCGCGTTGCTTCGCATTGCGCTGCGCCTGTTCGTAGATGCGGAGGTTGCAGAGCTTGATGCCGGTGACGAGCCGGTTTTCCTCGTAGCCCTTGGCGCGGTCCATCTTGTAGGGCCAGGTCCGCTCGGGATCCTCCGCGGTCGCCGCAAAGAACTCCTGCAGCGTGTCGACCGCCATCTTCGAAGCGATCTCGCCCGACGCGTGCCCGCCCATCCCGTCAGCCACGACGTAGAGACCGTACTCCGCCATGATGGCGAAGTTGTCTTCGTTGTGGTTCCGTTTTCGACCGACGTCCGTCTGGCCGGCGACTTCGATGCGCAAAAGGCTCGACACGCGGAGAAATGTCGGCGCGCGAAGGTACGCCGGACACGGATAGTCCTCCTCCGCCCGCGGCGCTGTCAAGCCCGGGCGTGCGGCCGGTTGAGGTTCGCCACCGGGTGCCCTACCATCGAAACAATGCGATTTGGGCTACGTTTCACGCTCGCTGCCCTCGTGCTCGCCCTTTCGACGGGGTGTGGAAACGAGGAGGAGCTCAAGAAGAAGACGGCCGAGATCGAAAAGAAGGCGAACGATCGCGTCGCCCAGGCCGAGCGTCAGGCTCGCGCGAAGAGCGAGGAGATGCAGCGAGAGCTCGACAAAGCGAAAGCCGAGCTCTCGGAAGCCAAGGCCAAGCTCAGCGACGCCGTGAGCCAAGCTCAGGCGAGCGTCGAGGAGCAGACCAAGGCCGCCGAAGCAGCCCTCGACAAGGCGCGCCAAGCCTTCAAGGAAGAAGGGCGTACGGAGCTCGCCCATCTGAACAAGGAGGTTCAGGAGGTGAGCTCGAAGTCCGGCAAGGTCTCGAAGGCCGCGAAGGACTCCTTCTTGAAGGCGATGAAGGACATCCAGAAACAGCAGAAAGTCATCGCGGAAGACATCGCCGCCTTCGACAAGGCGACGCTCGACACCTTCAAGGCGACGAAAGCCAAGCTCGACCGCGATCTCGCCGTGATGAAGGCGAAGATTCGCGCGGCTCGCGCCAAGCTTCCCCCGTGACCAACGGAGATTGCTTCATGCTTCGAAAATTCGGTGTTTTCTGGCTGCTCCCGCTGTCGATGTTCGCGGCGTGCGGAGGCGACGGCGACGATTCTTCGACGGGCGGTGAGGCGGGGGATACGGGAGCGGCCGGGGACACGGGCACGGGCGGCTCGTCGGGTTGCGCCGAGAGAGGGGAAGGCACGCTCGACGTCCGAGTGACCGGCCTCCCGAGCGACGTCGACGGGGACGTTCGAATCGAGGGTCCGTCCGGAGCCGACAG
The DNA here is from genome assembly GCA_036374535.1 of Polyangiaceae bacterium. Lineage (GTDB taxonomy): Bacteria > Myxococcota_A > Polyangia > Polyangiales > Polyangiaceae > PMG-095. The sequence continues at coordinate 9,257 of DASUTR010000029.1, read as the reverse complement.
CGTCACGGCAAGCACGACGCTCGAAGCGCGGAGCGGCGGCACGTACGAAGTGTCCGCGGAGCGTGTTACCGACGACGATCCGATCGTACGAACGGTCTACGATCCTACCGTGACGACGGCGGAGTTCTGCCTGGTCGCCGGAAAGACGCAGACGGTCAGCGTGAGCTACCGCGCTATTCCGAGCAGCAACAAGCTCTGGACGACGAACGCCAACGGCGATCATGCGCTCGTCGGGTTCGCTTCGGCGCTGCTCGCAACGAGCGACGAGGTCGCCGCCAGCGTTACCGTGGACGCGGGCGTCGGAAACGACGTCGCGTTCGATCGCGACGGCAACCTCTGGTCGCTCGGAGCCACGCTCGCCGAGCCGCCGATCGTGCGGGTGCCGGCCGCGTCGCTCGGAACCTCGGGAGAAAAGGAATTCGACCGCGGGCTCGTCGTCGCCGGCGTCGAGTGCCTGCCCGCGATGCGCGCCATCGCGTTCGACGCCGCCGGAAACCTGTGGGCGAGCGTCTGCGGGGATCAGGTGGTGCGTCTCGACGCGGCGGATCTCGCCGCCGACGGCGAAGTCACGCCGAGCGTCGTGCTCTCCGGCGTCGTCGAAAACGGAAACCTCGCGTTCGACGCGGAAGGCAATCTCTGGTTCGCGTCGGGCGGCAGTCTCGGGCGCATCGACGCGGCGCGCCTCGATGCTTCGGACTCCGACGAGCCGGACTTGCTGCTCTCCGTGACGGAGCCGGACAGCGCGGCGAACCCGCTCGGAGCGACCGATCTCGCGTTCGACACCGAGGGCAACCTGTGGGTCACCGATTTCGGCGCGAACGTCGTCTTCGCCGTCGCCGCAGACGAGCTCGGCGCGAGCGGGAGCGTTTCGGTGCCCGCACTCGTGCGCATCGCCATCGGCGTGTCCGCTCTCATCGATCGCCCCGTCTTCGACGAAAGCGGCGGGCTCTGGCTCGGCCTCGGTGCGAACGGCGTCGCTCGGCTTTCGCCCGAGCAACTCACGGTCAGCACCGGCGCAGGCGACGCGACCATGCCTGAAGTCGTGCTCACGAGCGGAGACCTGGGCAGCGTCGGCAGGATCGGATTTTATCCGGCCGCGGCCGCGTTGCCGCTATTTCACAGTTTGCCGTAGCTACTTCGCGTTCGGCGGCGCGGCCGCGACGACGACGGTCACGTGGCGGAAGCGGCCTCCGCCGAAGACGAGGAGGTCGAGCACATCGCCGACCGAGCGCTCGCCGATCATCGTGCGCAGCGCTTCGGGCGTGATCACGGGAACGCCGTCGATCGCGACGAGCACGTCCGACGACGCGAGATCTTTGCCGGCGCGGAGGCCGGCCGCGGCGGCCGGGCTGCCGGGCGCGATGATCGTCGCGCGGACGCCGCGGACGCTGCCGGTATCTTCGGCGATTCCGCGGACGCCGATGTGCGGAACGGGGAGTACGGCGGACGGGGGAGTGACTCGCAGAAACTCACGAACGACGGCGACGGGCTGCGCTACCGCGACTTGCTGGCACGCGGGCGACGTCGTCGCGCGACAGGCGCGCGTGACGAGGGCGGTGACCTCGCCGGCTTCGTCGACGAGGGGCGTCCCGGCGCTCGCCGGGTCGAGGGGTGTCGCGAGCTCGAGCGCACCCTGGAGCGGCTTTCCGTCCAGGCCGCGGAACTCACCGGCGCCCTTCAGCGTCACGCGCGCGCCGGCCATCGCGCCCGTCGGCCCGCCCGTGAACGCGCGCAGGTTGCCGCTCGGCGCCGCCGTCGCGGCTTTGAGCCCGTTCTTGCGCCAACCGCTCTGAGGCACGACGAGCGCTAGGTCGCGCCCGCGGTCGGCGTGGCCCACGCGGGCGGTCGCGCGGGAGCCGTCGGCGTACCTCACGTCGAGAGGCCGCCCGTCACCGAGCGTCGAGAGCGCCGTCAGGATGCGACCGTCGGTGTTCAGAATCGTCCCGATACCGAGCACCTTGCCCCCGCGCTCGAGCACGACGATTCCGTTGCCGGGGGTGAATGCGGCCGCAGGGGGCGTCGCCTTCGCTGCCGGCGGAGCCGGCGCTCCCGGTTTCGCCGGAGGAGGCGGAGCCGGCGCTCCCGGTTTCGCTGCGGGCGTGCTCAGCGTTGCGGGCCTCGGCGCGGGCGGAGCCGGGGCCGGCGGAGCCGGGGCGGTCGCCGTGGGCGGCGCTGCCTCGACGAGGGAAGTGAGAAGGAGCAGCCCGGCGAGCGCGAAGGGGGTCGAGCGTGCGTGCGGCACGGCACGAGCATAGCGCCGTCGCGAGCCTGCGGATGCCGAATGGTAAGGTGACCGGTTTTGGCCGACCCCGGCAACTACTAGAGCCCCCCAATGCGCGACGTAACGACCCGTCTTCGCGAGTGCGGCGTCCTCGACCGGCGGATTTTTCCAGGCTTTGCGTTGCTCTGCGGGGTCGCGATCGGCGGGCCCGCCTGCGGCACGACGAGCTCGGACGACTCCGGCGACGCGCCCGGCGGCTCGTCCCAAGGCGGCTTTGGCGGAACGCCCGCGGCCGGGGGCGCCACATCCGGCACCGGTACAGGCGGCGCGAGCTCCGGCGGCGTCTCGGGCGCAAGCACCGGCGGGGCGAGCATGGGCGGCGCGGCGACGGGCGGCGTGGCAGGCGACGCGAGCACCGGCGGGGCGAGCGGTACGGGTTTCGGCGGCGCTAGCGGCTCGAACGATGTCGGCGGAGCTACGTCCGGCGGAGCGAACCCGGGCGGCACGAGCTCGGGCGGTGCCCGCGGTGGAACGGCAGGCAGCAGCGGAGGCGCGGCGTCCGGAGGCACGGCGGGCGCCGCGGGCAGAGGCGAAAGCTCGGGAGCGAGCGGCGCCGCGGGCAAGGGCGGTAGCGGGGGCGGTCCGCAGGGACCCGCGGTCGCGTTTCCGGGAGCCGAGGGCTTCGGCGCGAACGCGCGCGGCGGCCGCGGCGGCGAAGTCTGTCACGTGACGACGCTCGCCGATTCGGGTGCTGGCTCGCTCCGCGACTGCGTCAGTCGGGCGAACCGCACCGTCGTCTTCGACGTGAGCGGCTGGATCAATCTATCGAGCAACCTCGGCGTCACGCAGAACAACATCACCATCGCCGGCCAAACGGCGCCCGGCGGCGGCATCGGCGTTCGCGGGCGAAAATTCTCGATTGGCGGCCGCGACGTCGTCGTGCGGTTCTTGCGCATTCGGCGCGGTATCTTGGCGACGAGCGATCGCGACGACGCGATGAGCATCAGCTCGGCTGCCGAAAATGTCATCGTCGATCATTGCTCCGTCGCTTTCGGTACCGACGAGACGTTGAGCATGCCCGGCGACGAGGGCCAGGGTCCACGAAACCTCACGCTACAGTGGTCGATCGTGGCCTGGGGCCTGCAGCGCAACAACCACTCGGCCGGCTCGCTGCTCACGTCGAATCAAACGACGATTCATCACACGCTCTGGGCTTTCAACAAGACGCGCAACCCACGCGGTCGAAGCGAAGAAGCGGGAACGCGCGGGCAGGGCGGACACCTCGATTGGGTGAACAACGTGATCTACGGCTGGAACGCTCCCGATCCCGTGGGCGAGAGCATGGGTTGGTCCATCAGCCACGACCCGTACATCCTCGCGGGCACCTCGAACGGCATGCACGCGGCGAACGCGGTCGGCAACTACTTCATCAGCCGGCGCAGCGCGAGCTACGCGTTCCACAACGGCACGTCGAACTTTCGCTTGTACCCTTCGAACAACGTCCTCGACGGCAACGCCAACGGCATGCTCGACTCGTCGAAGACGGGCAACGACATGATCGAGGGCAGCCCGACGATCATCAACGCGCGCATCGCGAGCCCAGAGGTGGCGACCGACACGCCGCGGGCCGCTTACGACCGGGTCATGGCCGGCGTCGGTGCCATCTTGCCCCAGCGCGATCAAGCCGATGCCCTGCTCGTGTCTCAGGTGCAAGCACAGACGGGCAACTTGATCCAGTCCGAACAGGATCTCGTGGCCCTCGGCGTCGGCGATTCCGGTTACGGCACACTCGCGCAGGCCACGCGACCGGCCGGCTTCGACACGGATCTGGATGGTATGCCGAACGCTTGGGAAAGTGCGAACGGGCTCAATCCGAACGACGCGGCAGATCGCAACGGTGACACCGACGCCGACGGCTACACGAACCTCGAGGAGTACCTGAACTCGCTCGTCTCATAACGGGAGCACCCAAGCGCCACATACCGATCGGCCGCCGGGCGTGCCCGAGTTGGCGTAGGGTAGATGCGTGTCCAGAAACTGCGTTCTCGTCGTCGACGACGACGACCTCGTGCGCGAGACGATGGTTGAGCTCATCAACGACTACGGCTGTCAGGCGACCGGTGCCGCGAACGGTCTCGAAGCCATCGAGGTGTTGCTCACCTCCGAGAGCGACATCTGCCTCGTCTTTCTCGACCTTGCGATGCCCGTCATGGACGGCGCCGCGTTTCGGGAAGAGCAGCTCAAGCGTTCGGAAATCAAGCACATCCCCGTCGTGCTGATGTCCGCGTTCGGCAACCTCCAGAATCAGTCGAAGCAGATGCAGGTCGAAGCGTACCTGCAGAAGCCCCTCAGCGAGGCGCAGATCATGGATGTCGTGAAGCGTTACTGCGAATGCGCGCAGGGAAGCGCGTAGACACCTGATCGCACCCGGCGGCCCGCCGTGTAGACACCTGATCGCAGCCCGGTGAGCCCGCCGAAGGCGGGTCGCCTCAGCCGCTCGGGTTCTTCGACTCGCGCCGGCCGTCGCGATGCCGGAGCTCGACGCCGGTCAGGCCCGCGACGATCACGATGTCGGCGCGCCCGCAAAAGAGACCCGTTTCGATCACGCCGGGCAGATGGCGGAGCTCTTCTTCGAGCTCGACGGGGTCGCTGATCGGTCCCGTTTCGAGGTCGTAGATGTAGTTGCCCGAATCGGTGACGAAAGGATTGTCGCCCGCGAAGCGCAACGTGGCGTCGCCGAAGCGCGCGAGCGCCGTCGCGGTCGCCCGGTGCCCGAAGACGACGACTTCGATGGGGACCGAGCGCTTTTCGCCGAGCCGCCGGCTGAGCTTCGACTCGTCCACGATGATGACGTTCTGCCGCGAATGCCGGTTGACGATTTTCTCGCGGGTGTGTGCGCCGCCGCCGCCCTTGATGAGGTCGAGCTCGTCGCTCACTTCGTCGGCGCCGTCGACGCAAAAATCGATGACCCATGGCCCGATGTCGTCGAGCAGGGGGATCCCGAGCGTGACCGCGAGCTCGTGGCTGCGGCGGCTGGTCGGTACTCCTACGAGTTTTCGTCCCTCGCCCACGAGCCGGCCGAGCTCGTTGATGAAGTGGCGTGTGGTCGTTCCGGTACCGAGGCCGATGACCCCCTCGTCCGGCATGAGCTCTGCGGCCGCGACGGCGGCAAGGTGCTTGGCTGTTTCGGCATCCATGGGAACGGGCGAGCATAGACCCGCCCATGACCTCGCGTCATGGCCGCCGCGGCGGACCGGGTAAAGCGAGCGATCCGCGCGTGCTCGCGGGCTCCGGGCACGCCCGGACGCGCCTCGGCGCGCTCAGGGTGAGTCGCGGGCCAGCGACGGTAGGCGCCGCGGCCGCCGTCGCCCGCGGCGAAATTGCTTTGCAGAAAAACTCATTCCATCCGCACTCACGCACGCCTGGCCGATCCGACCACAAATGTTCGACTCGACACGACGAGTCGTGGATCGTGCACCGCGTCGAACGACGCAGAAGTCTTCGGGGAGCGTCCTCGAGCATCGTGCACGCGAAACGCGCGAAGGTGGTCGCAGCAGAGAACGTTCGGCGCGCGTGTGTGCACGAACACTCGAGTCGTTGCAGCGAACGAAAGCGTAATGCGTAGATTCGAGTCTTAACGGGTGTTCCAAACTTAACGGGTGTGAAATACGGTTTCGAGATACTCAATAGGCGTCTCGCCGGTGCCCGTTTTGCCGAGAAACGGACGCGATCAGCGCAACGTCGTCGCACTCCGGGAGATCTCGACGCCGGGAACTTTTTTCGAACACATCGCTCGTTTAGAGCTGCCACAACTTTAGACACCTTCGAGTTCACTCGTTGGGCCGCGCCCGCGTCTTCGAAAGGACACGAGCGGCGCCCGACGGAAGCTCCGTGAGCGGAGCTTCCCTTTCGTGCCTCACATTTCGAACGCTGCGGTCATGCTGGATTTTTCTCGCGTGAATTGGCCGCAGTCCATTCAGAAACCCTAAAGCGGAGAAATCACATGAAACTGAATCGGCTACTCACCGGGGTGGCATTGGCGACAGCGGCAGTTGCGTTCGGAAGCACCGCTGACGCTCAGCTCAGGGACAAGAAAGAAAAGATGACGCTCGGCATCGCCAATCATGCCGACGGTATCAACAAGAACCTCGTCGAACAGATCGGCGGTGGTGTCGGCGACATCAACGCCATCGGTTCGTCCCGGTACATCATCGCCCGCGATCCGGCGCGCGCCATTCGTCGCGGCCGGCAGCTCTTCCAGCGCAAGTTCCTGCCCACGCAGGGTTTCAGCGGGCGTGATCGCGCCGGCAACATCCACCAGGACGCGTCGATCGGCGCCGGTATCGTCGATTCGTGCGCGGGTTGTCACGGTCGCCCGCGCGGCTCCGCCGGTTTCGGCGGCGACGTGTTCACGCGTCCCGACAGCCGCGATGCACCGCATCTCTTCGGCCTCGGCTTGCTCGAAATGCTCGGTGACGAAATCACGACCAAGCTTCGCGCGATCCGCAACGGGCTCGCCGTCGGTCAGACCGCCCAGCTCACGGTGAACATGGGCGGCGGCGTGACCATCAACTACGGGAGCATCACGCGTACCGGTACGACCACCTTCAACACGGCGAACGTCGTGGGTGTCGATCCGGATCTTCGCGTGCAGCCGTTCTTCGCGCAGGGCGACACGATCTCGATCCGCGAGTTCTTGGTGGGCGCGTTCAACGCGGAAATGGGCGTCCAGGGTTTCGACTCGATCCTCCAGGCCGCGGCGGTGAACGACCAGGTAAGGACGACGCCTTCGGGCATGGTGCTGAACGGCCAGCTCGACAACCTCGAAGCGCCCCCGGTTTCGAGCACCACGGCCGACGGCGACGGCGACGGCATCGCGAACGAGCTACCCGAGAGCTTGATCGACTTCGAGGAGTTCTACCTGCTCCACTACTTCAAAGCCGCCGCGATCACCGGGGTCGATGCCGCCCACACGCAGGAAATCAACAACGGCCGCCTGCTGTTCAATCAAGCCGGCTGCGGCACCTGCCACATCCCGGAGCTCACGATCGATCGCGATCGTCGCGTCGCGGACGTGGAAACGCAGTTCAACGCGGCGCAAGGTAACCCGTTCAACCGGCTCTTCGCGACGGCGTCCATCATCGGCGTTCCCGTGACCAACATGGGTACTCCGAACATCCTGACGTTCTCGGACAACGAGGCCTACGCGCAGTCGGCGGCTCTCGCGCCGCGCTCGTTCGTCGTTCGGAACCTCTTCGCCGACTTCAAGCGTCACAATCTCGGCCCGAACTTCTTCGAGCGGTTCCACGACAACCGAACGGCGCCGCACCAGCTGTTCATGACCGAAGCGCTCTGGGGCGTCGGCACGTCCGCGCCGTACGGGCACGACGGTCGAACCCACAACCTCGAGGAAGTCATCCTGCGTCACGGCGGCGAAGCCCAGACCTCCAGGAACAACTTCAACGGCATGACGCGGGCGAACAGGAACCAGGTGCTCTCGTTCCTGAACAGTCTCATCTTGTTCGCTCCGGACGACACGGCGTCGAACCTCCAGGGCATCAACACGGCGGGAGTCGATCCCGACGGTGCGGGTCCCGCGCAGAACCAGGGTTACCCGCAGTCCGGCCACGGAGCGATCGCGCTCACCGTGCTGTTCAACAACCCGGCCGACGTCGAGTAACGCATGACCGCAAAACGCCGAGTGAAATGGGTCTTCTGGCTCGTCATTCCGGCGGCTCTCGGGGCGGGCACCCTTTACGGGGTGCTCGCTCGGAGAGGCGATTCGGAGACGCCGAAGTCCGGCGCCGCCGAGAAGGCCGCCGGCGCTCCGCAAAACCCATCGCTGATGGCCAGAGCCGCCGAGCTGACTCGAGGCAACGGTCAGGAGGTCGCGTCGAGGATCGCGACGCAGTACGGCGCGTGGGCGAGCGATCCGAGCTCGCTGTCGGCGAGAAAGGTCCTGCTCGCGAAGCTCTTCGCCGAGCAAGACATGGGGCTGAAGCTGACGGGCGTGCTCGCCGCCGTCGAGGCGGACCCGACGCCTCCCGAGAAGGACCCGTTGTGGGAGCAGATCGCGACGGAGCTCGCCGATCTCTGGAAGGGCGACGTGGCGACCAAGGCCATGGATCTCGCGCTCGCCGAGAAGCGGCCCCGAGCGCACCGCGTCATGATGTCGTCGCTCGTCGTCGTCGCGACGTCCGAGCGGCTGAAGGGATTCACGCCTCCTCAGCGGCAGACGCTCACCGAGACCGTGATCGACGTGGCCGCTCGCGTCCCACTCGATCAGAAAAAGGAGTACGTCCCCGCGCTTCGAGCGCTCGGCGGGAACGATCTCGCCGACATCCTCATGGGTAAGGGCATCGACGGCAAGGACGGGCACGTGCTCGAGCACGAGCGCGCGTACAACGATTCGCTCGCGCAAACTCGGAAAGAGCTCGCCGACACCGGCAAGACCGAAGCGCCCTAACCCGTACGCTGCGTTCGAACGAGACCGATCACTTCGCTACCGGCGTCGCGCTCGCGGCGCCGGTGACGAAGTCTTTCGCCTCGACCTTGATTTCGGTGCGCGGCGCGCCGCCCCAGCGGGTCGGCTTGAAAGCGACGACGCCGTTCTTCACGAACGTCTCGTCCGGCACCTGAAATACGACGAAGCCCTCGAGCGTCTCATCGTGTTCGATGCGCTTCTGCTCGAGCAACGGCGCGCATTCGACGCTGGTCTTGAGCTTGCGCTCCGAGTTGATGATGACGCCGTCTTTCTCGAGCGTTATGTCCTGCGGCGACACGAAGAACCCATCGTACCTCGAGAAAATAGCGACCTTCGCGCCGACGCGCACCTTGCGATCTTCGGGCACCGTTTCGGTGGGCGCCGGATCCGCGCAGCGCACCAGGCGATCCACGCGAATCTTGTATGCGCTCGTCTCGACGTATTTGCCGACGCGCTGATCTTGCCCCATGAACGGCTGTTCGTTGGCGGGCGCGCGCGCCATGCTCGCGATGGCGGACGGGCTCGGCACGGGCGGATCCTGGCGAGCGCTCG
>DASUTR010000028.1:0-2584 GCA_036374535.1 Polyangiaceae bacterium | reverse complement strand
CGGCAAGTACGACGCGGCGCGCGAAGTCTACGCGCGCGTGCGCACGCGCGGCGCGCCCGGCGGCAAGGGCGATCCCTTCGCGAAGGGCAAGATCGCGAACATGCACGCCGAGCTCAGCCAGGCATACTCCGACGCCGGCATGCAGCCCGAAGCGGTCGCGGAGCTCGAGCGTGCCGTCGCGCTCTGTCCGCACTTCGCGGATCTGCGCACGCGACTCGCCGTGATCTACCGGGACCTCGGGCAGCCGCAGCGCGCGCGCGAACAGCTCGAGCTCGCGCGCGCGAGCAATCCGAATTACCCGCAAGCGCGGGTCTTACTGGGCGTCATGCTGCTTTCGGCCGGAGAACTCACTCAGGCCGAGCAGGAATTCGAGGCGGTTTTGGCCCGGGACGCGGACAACCGCGGGGCGCAGATGTACCTGAAGCTCGTGCGAGGGCGGCTCGCCGGCTCCGAGCGTCCGCAGAACTGAGGCGCCGGGGATCGCGAGGGGCGAGCGCCGGCAGGCATGCGCGCTCGCCCGTTTCGTGGCACGACGGCGTCGTGACACCGACCATGAGCTATCGCCGCGCCGACGAGCGCGGTAAGGCGGAGCACGGCTGGCTGAGCTCTCGCCACACGTTCTCGTTCGCGGACTATTACGACCCGCGCCACATGGGTTTTCGCGCCCTACGCGTCATCAACGAAGACCGCGTGGCGCCGGGCGGCGGTTTTCCGACGCACGGCCACCGCGACATGGAAATCGTCACGTACGTGCTCGAGGGCGCGCTCGAGCACAAGGACTCGACGGGCACGAGCTCGGTGATCCATCCGGGTGACGTGCAGCGCATGTCCGCAGGCTCGGGCGTACGGCACAGCGAGTACAATCACTCGCAACAAGAGCCGGTGCATTTCCTGCAAATTTGGCTGCTCCCGGACACGCGCTCGATCCCGCCGAGCTACGAGCAGAAACACTTCGACGACGCCGACACGTCGAATCGGCTGCGCCTCGTCGCGTCACCCGATGGCGCCGACGGCTCCGTCACCATCCATCAAGACGTTCGTCTCTTCGCCGCGCGGCTCGAGCCCGGTGCCGCACTCGACCACGAGCTCCTGGCCGAGCGCTACGCCTGGATTCAGATTGCGCGCGGCACCACGCGCGTCAGCGCCGGTGAGCAAAGCTTTGAGATGAGTGCCGGCGACGGCGTCGCCGTGCTCTCGGGGGGGCGTGTCGAGCTCGCCGGTGCCGGTGCCGAGACCGCCGAACTCTTGCTCTTCGATCTCGCTTAGGTCGCGCGCATCGGTCGCGTCAGAACCCCAGGCGAGAGGCCCAAATCTCCTCGTTCCCGGCGCGCTGCCAGACCGTGATGCCTTCGTACTCCGTCGTCGTCGGGTCGAACGCGGCGCGCGGATAGTACGAGTCGAGCGCGAGGCCCGGTTCCATATCGACGGCGGCTCCGAGCGCGACGCTCGAAGCCGAGTACGTGACGTAGTGCATGTGCTGAGGGCTCCCGGTGCGAATGATGGCCGCGCCGTTGCCGTCGGCGCCGATGCCGATGCCGATGGGCCCGACCTCTACGGTGCTCGTATCGCTGAGGATGGCGGTCCATCCGGTGACGGGAGTGAACGAGCGCACGCGCAGCGACTTGTTGCCGATCGTGCCCACGAGCCATCCCGCGAGGACTTGCCCCGCGGAGTTCACGGCGACTTGCGGCGCGTGCGAGTCGGGCGTGCCACCGCTGATCGTGGTTTGAATCGTCCAGCCGGTTCCAGGCGTGTAGCGGCGCACGCACACCTTGTCCATGTCGCTCGCCGCGACGATGCCGCGGCCCGACTCGGCGATGCTCACGCTGAGGGGCGGTACGTGGAGGTCGGGGCCGTGAGTCGAGCAGCACGCCGTCGTGAGGCCCGTGGGCGCGCCCCAGCCCGTCACCGGATCGTAAGCGACGCCGAACAGGGCACCGGCGCGGCAGTAGCCGAGCACGGCGGCGCCGGAGCCGTTCACGGCGACTTGGACGTGCGACGACGACGCACTTGCGTCGAGGACGGTTTCCGCCGTCCAAGCTCCGCCGGACGCCTTGTGGCGCGTTCGGATGCCGTCGCGTCGCCACGCAGCGAGGAGCCTGCCCGTATCGTCGATGCCCACCGAATACCGCGCGTCCGCATGGGTGATCAGCGCGGCGTCGATGGTCGTCGGCACGGACCACGTGCCCAAGGTGCTCATGGTCGTCGCTCGCAATCCGGACGAGTCGACGTAGATCATCGCGGCGCGACCGAGACTCGACAGCGCGACTTCGGGAAAGTTCCCCGCTCCGAAGATGCTGGGCGCGGTCCAGCCGGTGACGGTCGCGTAGCGACTGGTTTTTATCTGATGGGGGGATCGTTCGTGCCAGGCGACGAGCGCCCGGTCGTTGCGTACCGAAACGACCGGGGAGGGATCGTCGATCCCGGGTTTTCCGGGGTCGATCTGCTCCGCCGGCTCGCACGCCAAGAGCGCCGCCCCCACGAACGAAATCGCTGCTCTACCCGCCGTCGACATGACCCGCTCTTTCTCGACCGGAGCTCGCGTCGTGCCGCCGAAAGAGCGTCACCTCGAGACCGGTACGTC
>DASUTR010000027.1:0-3191 GCA_036374535.1 Polyangiaceae bacterium | reverse complement strand
CTCGTGAGAGCCGCCGATCAGCACGGCTTCATCATGGTCGTTCCGCAGAGCGGGCGCTGTTGGGACGTCCAATCGAACAAGACGTGGATGCGCGACGGGCTCGGCGACAGTCACGCCATCGCACAAATGGTCCGGCACACCATCCAGACTCGAAGCGCGAACGCGCAGCGCGTCTATGCGACCGGCGACTCGTCGGGCGGGATGATGACGGAGCTTTTGCTCGCGCTCTATCCAGACGTCTTCAAAGCGGGCTCTGCCATGGCCGGCATGCCCGCCGGTTGCCGGGCCGCGAACGAGTCGGGCAATGGCGGCGGATACAGCGGCGCGTGCGCCGGCGGCTCGGTCACGCACAGCGCCCAGGAATGGGGCGACATCGCGCGGATGCTCCATCCCGGTTACACGGGTCATCGGGCGCGGGTGCAGCTATTCCACGGCGATGCGGACACCATCATTCGCGTGGCAAACCACACCGAAGCCATCAAGCAGTGGACCAACGTTCTCGGTCTCGCCGCCACGCCGACCTCGACCTCGACGGTGACGCTCGGCACGCACCAGGCAACGCGCCAGAGCTGGAGGAACGCGTGCGGCTACACCGTTCTGGACGCGTTCACGTCCATGGGCGGTGATCATGGCCCCTCGGACGCGTTGTTTCCCTCGCAGTACGTGGTTCCCTTCCTCGGTCTCGACACCGCGGGCGCAGTCGACCCGGAAATCACTCAATGCGGTATGGGCGGTATGGGCGGAGGACCGGGTGGAGCGGGCGGCTCGGGAGGGCGCAGCGGAGCTTCGGGCGGCGGTGCGGGTGGCGCGCTGGGCGGCGCCGGCGGACTCGGCAACGGCGGTGCAGGACAGAGCTCCGGCGGTAGCGCGAATGCGGGAAGCGGCGGAGCGGCGCCGGGCGGAAGCGCAGGAACGGGGGCGACGGCTGGAAGCGGAAACTCCGGTGGCAGCGCCGGTACCGGAATGCCAAGCGGCGGTACGCTCGGAACGGGCGGAAGCCCCACCGGCGGAACGAGCGCCGGGGGTTCGGGCGGGACGACGACCACCGGTGGCGTCAGCGGCAGCTCGAACGCAGGCGGCTCGGGTGCTGGCCCCGTGCCCCCGGTCGACGAATCCGGGGGGTGTCATTTGGCGCCGCCGTCGCCGAAGCGTCAGGGCCTCGCGTTCCTCGCGCTCGGGCTCGCGCTGCTCACCCGCTGGCGCAAGCAGCGACGGTAACCTTCGACGCCCGAACGACGAAGGCGATGGTGCGCTCGCGCCGTCGCGCTTTGCGAGAGACGGCGGCGCTCTTTGACGCTAGCTTGCGGAAACCCTGGCAAGGTCCACTGCCGCCGCGATTCGTTGCGGGCTCCCGTTGCTCATAGTGGCACTCGGCGCACGGGCGGCGCTCGCTGCACCGAGACTCTTCGTCGAGCTCGACTATGAGCCCGATGCTACGCTGTCCGGGTGCCCGACCGAGGGCGCGTTCAAGGCCATGGTCGAGCAGCAGCTCGGATACGATCCCGTTCGGTCGCCGTCCGACCGGAAGATCATTGCGAGGGCTAGCGCCGTCGCCGCCGGCGTTCGTGGCGTCGTGGAGTGGTACGACGCGACGGGAGCGCTGAGCGGTCAGCGCGAGCTCAGCTCCGAGAGCGCGGAATGCGCAGCGCTCGCTCGCGCGATGAGCTTCGCCATCGCTGTACAGATTCAGCTGCTCACCGAGGAAGCCGAGGCCGAGGCCGCTCGTGACGCGGAGCTCGCCGAAACCGCGGGGCCGAATCCCCCAAAGCCGCCCGCGCCCGGTGCGAATGTCGCGACCGCGCAAGCCGAACGTGACGCGGCGGCGTCGCCGGCGCGCTCGTCCGAGGGAACGCCGGCCTGGCGATTCTCCCTCGGCGCAGGACCGACCGTCGGCTTTGGACTCGCGCCCGAAACGGTGTTCGAAGCGCGAGTCTTCGTTGCTGCCGAGTACGATGGGTTGAGCGTCGAGGCCGGAGGCGAGGGGAGCCTCACGTCACGCCACGACACGGACTCCGGCCAGGGCTTCGAGCAGAGCGTCGCGTTCGGCTCGCTCGCGGGCTGCGCGGCGTTGCGGCCCATCTCGACGTGCGTCGTGGGCAAGCTCGGGCGCTTGGGAGTCGAAGGATACGGGGTCGACGACCCTCACACCGACTCCGGCCTCGTGAGCCAGCTCGGCCTTCGCCTGGCCCTCGGGGGCTCGCTCTCAGGTCCCTGGCTCGGTGCCCTGCGGGCAGAAGCGCTCGCGTCCCTGGCCCCGTGGGAGGTGACGCTCGATGAGCGTTCGGTCTGGAAGACGCCGCTTTTCAGCCTCGGGGTCGGTGCCGACCTGGCGGTATTGTTCCAATGACAATCGCGAGCCGCTCCGGACAATGGATCAAGCGATGGTACGCGGTGGCCGAAGAGCGCTCCAGTTTCGACGCCTTTCAGAAGGAGTTCGACTACTTGTGCCGTGCCCTGCGGCGGCTCGGGGTTCGCTCCGAGGACATCGAGGACGAGGCCCACGAGGTCTTCCTGGTGCTGGACCGCAAATGGCCGGAGTACGATCCTGCGCGGCCGCTCCGGCCCTACCTGTTCGGGATCGCGTTTCGGGTCGTCTCGGCTCGCCGGCGACGGCAGGGCCGCGAGGTGTCCCGGCCGCTCGACGATGTGCCGGCGACGGAGCCGGGCCAGGACAAGATACTCGAGACGGCCGACACGCGGCGTCTCGTGCTCGCGGCTCTTTCACGCGTTCCGCTCGAGCGGCGAGCCGTCCTCGTGATGCACGACATCGACGAGGTTGCGATGCGTGAAATCGCGAAAACGCTGTCGATTCCCATGTTCACGGGGTACTCCCGCCTGCGCAAGGCGCGGCGGGAGTTCGAGGCGGCCGTGCGCGCCCTGCAGAAGGAAATGAAGCTGCCATGAACCGCCCCGATCCGCTTTCGCCGGAGGTCGCGGCGCTGCTCGCCGTCGAGCGCGACGTCGAGCCGGTGCCTTCGGCGCTCAAGGCGCGCGTCTTGTCGCGCGCGCGTGCTGCCGTGCAGCAGGCTCCGACGCCCGTGGCCCCGAGCTTCTGGGGACGCCGGGCTTCGTTGCTCGCGGCAGCAGCGCTCGTCACGGCGTTCGCGATGGTCGCCATCGCCGGCTTCCGTGGCTCGCGTGGTTCCGAGCGTGCCGTCGAGCTGCGGCACCCAGCCGCGGATTCGCCGACG
>DASUTR010000026.1:0-9629 GCA_036374535.1 Polyangiaceae bacterium | reverse complement strand
GTGAAGCTCCCGAGCCACTGCAACATTCCGCCGGCGACGAGCAGCATCAACATGCCTCCGATGCCGCCGCACATGCCGCCGAAGCCGACGACGGAGCCGACGGCCCGCTTCGGGAACGCGTCGGACGCCACCGTGAACATGTTGGCGGACCAAGCCTGGTGGCACGCCGTGGCGATGCTGATGAATCCTACTGCCGTCCACAGATCCTTCGCCATGACGCCGAGCGCCGAGATTGGCAGTCCGGCCGCGAAGAGCAGCATCGTCACGAGCCGCGCGCGCGTGCCCGACCAACCGCGGCGAATGAAGAAACCGGGCAGCCAACCGCCGAAGACGCTGCCGAGATCGGCCGCGAGGTAGATGACGAGTAGCGCGCCGGCGGCCGAAGCGAGCGTCACGCCGCGCTCACGCTGAAGGTACGACGGTAGCCACGTGAGGTAGAACCACCACACCGGATCAGTGAACATCTTGCCGATGCAGAACGCCCACGCTTCGCGGTAACGAAGCAGCGACTGCCACGGAACGTTCAACGCCTTCGCCGGCGGCTCCTGATCGCTGCGGATGAGCTCCGCCTCTTCGCTCGACAGGCGCGGGTGTTCTTCGGGCGAGCGGTACCCCTTCATCCAGAAGACGAGCCACACGAGACCGAGCAAGCCGATCGCGATGAAGGCCGCCTGCCAGCCCCACATGACCGCGAGCCACATCATCCCGCCTTGCAGCATGGCGCCGAAGTTCGTGCCGGTGTTGAAGATGCCCGTCGCGAGCGCGCGCTGTCGTTTCGGAAACCACTCGGCGACCGCCTTCACACACGCGGGAAAGTTCGTGGCTTCGCCGAGGCCGAGGAGAAATCGAGCGAGCGCGAAGCCGATCACCGTCGATGCGAACGAGTGCGCCATGGCGGCGGCGCTCCACACGAGCACGCCGATCGCGAGACCGTTGCGCACGCCGACGCGATCCAGGAAGCGACCCGCGAAGGGAAACATCGCCGCGTACGAGAGCTGGAACGCGAAGTTGATCCATCCGAACTCGGCGTCGTCCCAACCGATGGATTTCTTGAGCACCGGCGCCATCGCGCCGAGCGACACGCGATCGACGTAGTTGATGAAGGTGACGAAGAACAGAAGCGCGCAGATGTACCAGCGCAGTCCGTGAATTTTCGTGACGGCCTTCGTTGCGACGGAGACTGCCTGGGTCATGAGAGCGGGGCGGCACGACGCTCGGATGGATTGAAGGCGACTCGGGTCGTTGCAAGGAGTCGTGTCGTGCGAGCCGAACCTTGCGTCGAGGGAAGTGAGTCGCGAGCGCGGGGAGAAGATGCGAAGCGGGTAGGCACCGGGTGACGCGCCGCGGAACGAGCGAACGGCCGCGGCACGGCGGAAATGCGACGAGCGCGGGGCATGGGGACCAACGGCGCCTAGAAATGCGCTTCCGGCGGCCGTCGATCATGGTTTCGCGCAGGCGCGGGTGATCGATCGTCGGCCCGCTGGCATTGATAGCCGCTGGCGGACGCTTCTGTCGGACGCCGAATATTTCGCTCAAATTGCACGGCCCTCCCCGGGCCGCCGAGGTACGAACACATGATGCAACGGGCCTGGACTTTGGTGAGTAGTTTCGCGATGTTGGCCGCCCTTGGCGTCGTCGCTTGCTCGAGCGCCGATACGCCTGAGGGCGACGACGAAGGGACCGGCGGCTCGTCCGGTAGCGGCGGCAGCGCGACCGGCGGCTCGGCCCCGACCGGCGGCACGGCAAGCGGCGGCACCTCCACCGGCGGACCTTCGAGCGGCGGCAGCGCGACCGGCGGCTCGGCCCCGACCGGCGGCACGGGCGGGACGGACGGCACCCCGAACGCCGACCCCGAGTGCAAGAGCATCAAGAGCAACATGGCCTGCACCATCGAGGGCAAGGCGTGCCCTAACCTCGTCTGCGGTCTCGCGGACTCGGGTCGTCGCGAGTGCAACTGCGCGACGAACTGGACCTGCACCCCGTGCAACTACGATAGCTCGCCGTTCAAGGACAGGCCGGCCGACATTCCTGCGTGCCCGAGCGAAGCGGGCGACGAAGTCCCCTGCACGGCGATGAACGCGGTGTGCCAATCGGCCGGTACCGAGGTCTGCGCTTGCTACCAAGACGCAACGGACGGGCTCATCTGGGATTGCGACTCCCCGCCGTCGTCGTGGATGTAGTCGGGAAACGCTCGATGCCGCTCTCGCGCAGCATCTCGGCAGTCGT
Organism: Polyangiaceae bacterium; assembly: GCA_036374535.1. Lineage (GTDB taxonomy): Bacteria > Myxococcota_A > Polyangia > Polyangiales > Polyangiaceae > PMG-095. The sequence goes on along the minus strand of DASUTR010000026.1, from coordinate 7,403 downwards.
TCTCGTGGCCCTGTCCGTCGCTGCAGCCCCCGGCTGCATGGCGGGCGGGGCCGCTCCGTCCGAGGAAAGCGGTCTTTACGGCGATTGCCTCGGTGCCGATTCGCCGACCGACATGGCGTGCACGGAGGATTGCGTTCGCGACTGCGGCTTCACGCACCCGATGTACGAGCGCGCGAAGAAGTACTGCGTTTGCCAGGCAGGCGTTTACATCGAGTGCCGTTGTCCTCGCCCGGATTGGTACAAGGGCGCGCCCGACGCGCCCTACTGCGACAAGTACACGGAGGACGGTAGCGGCAAGACGATGTTGGTCGACAAGCGTCCCTGCGACGCAGAGTGGGATCAGTGCGTCGCGCGCGACATCGTCGATGGTTTCACCCCGCGCGGGTGCGTCTGCACGCGCGACCCGGAGCCGCTGCCGAACGGCCGTCTCGTGTGGGAGTGCGGCTCGACCGAGAAGTGGTTCTATCCCGATCAGTCCGTCATCGAGTGACGGCTCTCGGGGAACGAGGTTTCCCATGACAGCGTTGTCTTCGTTTTGGAAGTGGATGCCCATCGCGGGGGCGCTCGTCGCGTGTTCCGCGTCGTCCGGACCTTCGGGCGAAGCGGTCGGCGACGACGACGGCGCCTCCGGCTCCGGCAACGGCTCGAGCACGGGCGGTACCGGCGGCGTCATTCCGAGCGGGGGTACCTCAACCGGGGGAACGATTCCGATTTCCGGTAGCAACACGGGCGGCAGCGCCGCGAACGAGTGCGGCGTGCAGACGTTCATGCTGCAGCGCAAGCCGGCCGAAGTGCTCCTGGTTCTCGACCGATCGGCGTCCATGAAGGATCCGCCCGAGATGACGACCGAGACGCAGCCGAAGTGGGCCCTCATCATCCCGGCGCTCGTCGAGGTCGTTCAAGCAACCGGCGCTGCACTGAGCTGGGGACTCAAGGTGTACCCGGAGGACAGCGACGAGGAGGGCGATTCCGCGTGCGCCGCGGGCTCCGTGACGGACGCCATCGACGTCGAAATCGCGGAAAACAACGCCGAAGCGGTCGTGGCGGAGATCAACGCGACGATCGACGGCGGCGACGGCACGCCGACGGGCGACGTGATGAAGCAGGCGGTCGCGTACCTGCAGAGCCGCGAGAGCCTCAACGACTACAACCGCTACGTCTTGCTCGCGACGGACGGTGAGCCTTCGTGCATCAACGTTACCGAGACGAGCGCGGGCCAGGAGGGCTCCGCGCAGGCGCGCACGTATGCTACCGCCGCCGTCACGGCGGCTGCGGACGCGGGCTTCCACACGTTCGTCGTGGGTGTCGGTACGAACAAAGAGTCGGCGAAGCTTTCGCTGAACGACCTCGCGATTGCCGGGCGAGAACCGGCGAGCTGCGCAAACCCCCTCGACGATTGCTTCTACCTCGGCAACAACCGCGAGAAGCTCACGGCCGACCTACTCGGCATCGCGACCAACATCGCGACGTGCGTCTTCACGTTGACCGCGAGACCGCCGGATCCGGACAACGTGCGCGTGACGCTCGACAGCGACAAGGTCGAGCGCGATCCGGCGCGGGCGAACGGCTGGGAATATCAGGACGCGGGGCAGAGCGTCATCGAGGTTCACGGCGCCGCTTGTGACGCCATCAAGAGCAGCTCCGCCGCGAACGTCGACATCGTCTTCGGTTGTCCGGACATCGACGTCCGCTGAGGTGAGCATGAAGACGCGAGCACTTCGCCGCATGGCGGGCTTTTCCTGGATCGCGCTCACGGTCGTCCTCGGCTGTGCGGCTTCGGCGACGGGCAACGACACGCTCGGCGGTGACGACGAGGACGACGGAACCGGCGGCACGAGCGGAACCGGGGGCGATACGTCGACCGGCGGCGCAAGCTCGGGCTCGGGCGGTCAGGGCGGCACGTCGAGCGGCGGCAGCACGCCCACGGGCGGCACGTCGAGCGGCGGCAGCGCGCCCACGGGCGGCACGTCGAGCGGCGGCAGCGCGCCCACGGGCGGCACGTCGAGCGGCGGCAGCGCGCCCACGGGCGGCACGTCGAGCGGCGGCAGCGCGCCCACGGGCGGCACCGGCGGCACGAGGCCGCCTCCGGGTCGCACGACGATTCCGCTTCCGTACACCGACGACTTCGAAACGAGCATGGCTGCGGACTGGCGCTTCATCTCCGTGCCGTGGTCCGTGATGGACGACGGCGGCAACAAAGTGCTCGAGCTCTCGGCCACGGGCGACTCGGAGCTCACCTGGGCGGTCGGCGGTGACCGCAACTGGACGGACGTGCGCGTCTCCATGCGCGTGAAGTTCGTCTCGGGTGAAGCCATGATTCTCCTGAGCCCCAAGTGGAAGGATCTCGATAGCTACGCGTTCGTCGAGTACGAAGCCGAGGACAAGCCGAAGCTTCGCCGCCGCCTCGCGGGAAGCACGGCGGACATCGTCACCGCGGCCGAAACGATGACGTTCACGCCGGGTCAGTGGCACACGGTGGCCGTCACGCTCGTCGGCAACGCCGCCACGCTCGAGATCGACGGAACGGTCATCGGAATGGCGACCGATTCGACGCCGGTTCCGAACGGCGGCATCGGCATCGCCGTGGAAAACGGCATCGTGGCGATCGACGACGTGAGCGTCACCGTGCCGTAGACGACCAGGGCGTCGCGCTCGGCGGGGTCGCGAGCGCCCGAAAACTCCGTGGTACCGTTGCCTCGCATGGGCTCCGCGAGGGACGGCCTCAGCGTCGGCGCGACGAGCGAAGCGTATCGCGACTTCGCTCCGTACGTGCGGCGGCGCCTGCTCGAGCTCGGCGTGCGAAATGCCGATCTTGCCGACCAGTGTCACGAAGTGTTTCTCGTCTTGCACCGGCGCGAGCACCTCGACGAGATCGAGCGTGTCGATCTCTGGCTCCGCGAAGTGTGCCGGCGCGTGGCCGCGTCGTACCGCCGCCGAGCGCGCCATACCCGCGAAGTGCTCGGGGAGCCCCCGGACGTCCGCGCCGACTCGCTCGACGATCCGGAGAGCTCCGCCCGGCGCGGCGACGAGCGCGACCTCCTGCGTAACGCGCTCGAGCTCCTCGACGACGAGTCGCGGGATCTGCTCGCGTTACACGACGTGGGCGAACTGCCCCTCACCGAGCTCGCGAAGCTCGTCGAGCACGATCGCAAGACGGTCCGCAAGCGGCTCGAAGTCGCCCGGCGCCGGCTCTCGACCTTGATGCAAGGCACCCAACCCGTGCTCGATACGAGCACCGGCGCCGCCGTCGTCCCGGGTAGAGCTCGGGGGGAAGCGCGCCTTTCCGGCGAGCTCGAGGTCGTCGCCGTCACCACGGGCGTCACCATCGGCCTTGTGGGGAACGTCATCGTCGCGGTCTGGCCTTCGGCCGCCGACCTCGCTTCGATCGAAACGCTCGCTGCCGTGGGACCCGGGCTCATCGAGCGCTGCGGCGGCAAGGTGTCGTACCTCGCGAGCGTCGAGGGCGCGGTTCGCCCGCCCGAGCTCCCCGCGCGAAAGCGTATCGTGGAGCTCCTCGACGTGATGGGACCGAGCGTCCTAGCGTACGCCACGGTGATGGTGGGCAAGGCTGCGTGGCTCGTGCGACCCATCATGAGCGGGCTTCTCGTCCTCGCGCGGCCGCGGTTTCCCATGCAGTTCTTCGCCTCCGTGCCGGACGCCGCCCGCTTTTTGTGCGACCGCTATGCCGTGGGCGCGAACGGCCCGCTCGACGCGAGTACCCTGACGGCCTCCGTGGAGCGCCTGCGTCCGCTGAGACCGTAAGAGGAACGCGCCATTCACGCGCCACGTATTTTTTTTCCCCACCCCGGCGGGCTGCCGGCACTGGTGGGTGGGGGAAGGCGTGGACCCTCCCCCCCGGTGTCGTTCGAGCGCTCGAGGGTGGCTAGAACGCGATCATCGCCGTCAGCGAGAGCACGTTTTCGTCGGCGTGGCTGATGTCGTTGTACGGGGGCGCCGGCGGTTTCGGCTGCCGGTACGGCGGGCTCGGCTGCTGGTTCGGGTCGCCGAAGAAGTACCGCGAATAGTTCAAAACGACGTACTCCCGGCTCAGCCAGTTCGAGTGGAGGATCGCACGCGGCGAGATCACCGAATATGCGACCTCGGCGTTGGCGCCGTCGGGCATCACGCGGTCGAAGCGCGAGCCGATCGACAGCCAGCGGGCGAGCGCGAGCTGGATCTCACCGCCGAACTTGAAGCGGTCCTGCTCGAGTTGGTACTGCGGCACGATCCGATCGCCGAGCACGATCTTCGGAGCCGAGACGTGGTTGTACATGCCGAAGGCGGCGAGCGAGACGCCGAACTCGCTGCGCTTGCGGCCGAGCAGCGGGTTCAGGTTCAAGATGTATTGGAAGAGCAACGTATCGACCGTACCGGTGTCGTCGAACGCCGAATCCGGGGTGACGATCTCGTCGAACGGTTCCTTGTCGTAGACGAGCGGCTGGTAGCCGAAGTAGTTCTCTTTGAAGACGTAGCCGGTCGAGCCGTGGATGACCTGCAGCGCGTCGCCGAGCGGCATGATGTCGGCCGCATCGGCGCGTGAATAGCCGAGGTAGCCGTTACCGGCGATCGGATGGTCCAGGTGAACCTCGCCGCCGTACACCATCAAGCTTGCGTCCTCGGCGCGGTCTTGGGGCGGGGGATACAGGTTGTCGTTCGGCGACCACGAGTGGAGGAAGTGGCCGGCGACGCGCAGCCAGCGGTTCGCGAGCAGCGCGACGTGCGCGTGGTGCAGGAAGTTCGAGCCCTGCGGCGTGAGTCCCTGGTCCGGCAGGTACGGAGCGCGCACCGGACCCTCCGGGTCGTTCAACGGAATGAACGGGATGGGCTCGATCTTCGCGCCGAGGCCGTGCTCGACCACGAGCTCGAGGGTGTCCGTGAGGTCGTAGTCGAGTACGAGCGACTCGCCCGCGACGTGCGTGCGACCGAAGAGGTAGGTGCCGTAGTAGCCCGTGCTCTCTTGATTCGGACCGGCGACGCCGAAGCGTTCCGAGAACGCACCGACCGTCCAGGCGAGGCCGCCCCTCGTGCCGAAGAGTGCGGGTGACTTCAGCGTGACGTACGCCTGCGAGAAGCCGCCCGTCTGGTCGAGGTGTGGATAGCCCGCGTCGTAGAACGTGTTCGCGGCGATGATGACGGTACCTTCGACGCGTTTGTTCTGGACGGTGAGCTGAATCTGCGCCGTGGGCGACGGCGCGACGCCGATGTACGACCACTCGTCGGAGGTGTAGCCCACCATGCGCGGCGGGCTGTGGAGTTGACTGCCCTCGTCCGTTCCCGCGCGCGGTCCGATGCCGACCCGGGCCGGAGCGCGGAAGTAACCGCGAAGCTTATAGTTCCAGCGCCGGCTCTGCGGCTCGGGCTTTTCGCCCGCGATGGAGCTCACGAGATCGGCTTCCGCGCCGAAGTCGACCATGGTCGGGTGCATGCCGATCGTCGTGAGCTGCGGCTTCACGCGCACGGGTGTCGGCGGGCGCTGCACGGGCGGCGGAAAGACGGTGGGCGACTTCTCGTCGGTGGGCGCGTCTTCGGTCGGATCGTCCTTGATGACGCCTTCGACGGGCGCGGGTTCGGGCGAAGTTTCCTCGCGAGCGGGCGCGGTCGGCGGCGCGGCTTCCGGCGTCGGGGGCGGTGTCGGGGCCGGAGCCGCGGGAGCCGGCGCGGGCTCGGCGGGTGGAGGCGTTTGCGCGGAGGCCGACGTGGAATAGGCGCCGACCGTGAGCGCGAATAGAGCCAGGGGATACTTCTGTCGGGCCATCAAAACGACATCCTCGCCGTCAGCACGAGCATGTCGGCGTCGGGCGTGTAGTAACCGTCGGTGTAGGGCGAGCCGGGAACCGTCTCCGGACCGAGGAAGTAGTGGGTGTATTGCAAGATGACCTGCTCCCTGGTCTTGCGCTGCGTGTAGAAGCTCAGGCGCGGCGAGACGGCGCTCCACGCGTCGTCCTGATCGGCGAGACGCGGAATCACGCGGTCGAAGCGCGCGCCGATCGACATGAACTTCAGAGTCTGGAAGTCGAGGTCGGCGCCGAACTTGAGCTTGTCGTCCTTGATGTCGCGATCGAGCGGATGATTCGAGGTCTTCATGCTCTCGACGTGATTGAACATCCCGTAGACGCCGAGATTCAGATCACGGCCGTTGAACGGGTCGTTCAGGAAGTCGGCGATGCGCAGGTGAAACTGCGTGAGCACGGTATCGACCGTGCCGGAGTCGTTTCGCGCCGTGTCGCCGGTGATGCGCTCTTTCTCGCCGAAGTAGTTCAGCTTGAAAGACCGACCCGTGCCGCTGTGCAGAAGCTGCACGCCGTCGGCGAGCGGGTAGAGCTCGTCGGCGTCGACGTGCGAGTAGCCGAGGTACGCGTTTCCGATCTCGCCGTCGAGATGGACGTCGCCGCCGACGACCTGCAAGTAGGACTCGGGAGCGTCGGCCGCGAGCGCGTTGTCGTTCGGAGACCACGACTTCAGGTAGTGGGCGCTGAACTTGAGCTTGTCGTCGTAGATCATGCCCACGTGGGCGTGGTTCACGAAGTTCGAGCCGTACGGCTGCGGTCCCTGGCCCTGGAAGTCGTCGGACTCGTAAACGACCCAGCTCGGATCCGGGTAGTTTTTGACGATGAACGGCACGACTTCGGTCTTCGCCCCGATGCCGTGCTCGAGCACGATTTCGACCTTCTCGCTGAGATCGAAGTTCGCGGTGAGCGACTCACCGGCGGAATGCGTGCGTCCGAAAAGGTACGTCGAGTAGTAGCCCGAGCTCTTGCCGTACGGGCCCGACATGCCGAAGCGCTCCGAGAAGATGCCGGCCATGACCGTGAAGCCGCCGGCGCTGCCGAACGCATCGGGAAACTTCAGCGCGAGATACGCCTGATCGATCCCCATGTCGTTGACGACCGGGTATCCGGGATCGGTGAGATGGCTCGTCGAATAAATGATGTTCGCCGTGACGAGCGGATTGCCGATGATGAGGGCCAAGCTCGCCGAGGCGTTCGGCGCGAGACCGAGGTAGTTCCAGTCGCCCGAACCGAGCCCGACGACGCGCGGCAACGCATGCGGCTCGACGCCGTCGCGCCCGTCGTTGCGCCGCCCGAAGCCGACGCGGATCGGAACGCGAATCGACCCTTTGAGCGTCATCGCCCATTGGTCGAGGATGGCGCCGAGATCCTGCTGGCTCGAGACGCCGAGGATGTCCGCCTCGCTTCCGAGGTCCTGTGCGGTCGGCGCGAGACCGACGCTCGGCTGCAGCGGTTTCCACCGACCTTTGCGCTCGGCCTTCGGCATCGACACCGGCGTCGGAGCGCTGGCGGCAGCCGGGGCGGAGGGAGCCGGTGACGGCGTCGCGCTGACCGGTTCCGCGCTTGGCGTGGTCGGTGCGGGCGCCGGCGTCCCGGCTGGTGGGGGGGGCTCGG
>DASUTR010000025.1:0-20801 GCA_036374535.1 Polyangiaceae bacterium | reverse complement strand
CCCCGCGAAAGTCCGCCCGCTCACCTCGCCCGTTCGTTCGCTGCCCACGCGCGCTGGTTCGCTCCCCGCGCTCGCCAGTTCGTTCTCGGCGCTCGACGGACTCTCCGCGCCCGCTCGTTCGCTCCCCACGAAAGCCCGCTCGTTCACCTCGCCCGCCGGTTCGTTCGCCGCGCGCGGGGCCGGTTCGCTTCGGGCGTTCCGGCGAACGAGCCGGGCGCGACCCGGCGCGCTGCGGCTCCGGCGCCTCGGGCACGTAGCGCGGGATGCGCTTCGGTACACCGTACGCGTCGCGTAAATGGGTGAGCTCGTCCACCGTCAAATGGCGGAAATGTCCGGGCCGAACGCCGTCGACGGTGACGCCCGCGTGCGACGTGCGGACGAGACGCATGACGACGAGCCCGGCGTGCTCCGCGAGCCGCCGCACCTGACGGTTCCGTCCCTCTTCGAGCCGCACGCCGAGCCAGCTCTTGTCGCCTTCGATGCGCACGAGCTTCACGTCGGCCGGCTTCGTCGCACGCCCGTCAATCGCGATGCTCGCGCGAAACGCTTCGAGCGCGCGGTCATCGATGACGCCGCCGACCTTGACGAGGTACTCCTTGGGCGCATGGTGGCGCGGATGCGCGATACGGTTCGCGAACTCGCCGTCGTTCGTGCAGAGGAGCGCGCCGCCCGTATTGAAGTCGAGCCGTCCGACGGGCAAAACGCGGGCCCCGGCGCCCTTCAAAAGCTCCGCTACGGTGGGCCGCCCCTCGGGGTCGTTCAGCGTGCACACGACGCCGCGCGGCTTGTTCAGCACGAGGTACACGAGCGGCTCCGCGACGATGCGCTTTCCGTCGACCTCGACGCGCGAGTTTCGGGGATCGACACGCACCCCGAGCTCGCGCGCTACGCGCCCATCGACCCGCACGCGTCCCGCCGCGATGAGTCGCTCAGCCGCGCGACGCGACGCCACGCCGGCGCGCGCCAGCACCTTCTGCAACCGGATCCCCGGCGCCGCGCGCTCGGTCATTCCCGGCGTCGAGCGCTCACGCGGCCGTCCGTCACGCCGCCGTCGAGCGCCTGCTCGCGCTTGCGCTTCTCTTCCTCGGCGGCCCGAGCGTCGGCAGCTTCCTGCTCCCGGCGCTCCTTTTCGTTGATCTCGCGCAGCGCGATCTCGTCGCGGTCCCAGCGATCGACGCGCCCGTCGCGGTCGAGGTCGACCCCGCGTCGCTGCAGCTTGCCCTCGTCGTAAATCTCCCAGACGTCGGTCTTTCCGTCGTCGTTCTGGTCGATCTGAACGCGGCTGAGCTTGCCGTTCATGTAGACCTTGGTCCTGTCGGGCTTTCCGTTTCGTGTCGCATCGGTCTCGATCTTGACGATGCGACCCCGCGAAAACGTCAGCCAATGATCTATTTTGCCGTCGAAGTCCGTGTCGGCGGTCTCGTTCAGCGCCTCGCCGCGCTCGTTGTACGTCCGCACCACGTCCTTGATGCCGTCGAGGTTCGTGTCGACCTCCCGGCAGATGAGCACGCGCTTTCGCTCCTCACCCTCGCCGATGAGCGCGAACACACGCCGGATGTTCTGGCTCATCGAACCAGGTCCGCTGACCTCGCTCGCCTCGCGATCGGCGCGGCCTTTGTAGTCGCAGCGCGAGCGGTCGTCCGCGGAGATGCCGGTGAGGCGCACGTCCTTCTGCTGCGGAGCTTGAGGCGGCGGTCCATCCGAGCCGCCGCAGGCAGCCACCGCGAGCACGGAGCAGAGGCCGACCGCGCTCGCCGCGAGCCAACCATCGAGCGCACACGCACGAGACGGCATCACTTGTTCTCCTGCTTCGGCGCTTCGCCGGCTTCCTTGTTGTCGAGCTCCGTCGGCGCGGAGGTTTCGTCGCGGAAGCTCGGACCCTCCGTTTGCCGGTAGTATTGGCGCTGGGGGGGCACGTAGCCGGTCTCCTTACAGTAGTCGATCGTCGTGCCGGGATCGGGGCGGCCGTCCTCGTTGGCGTCGGTGTGGATCAGCGGGCAACCCGCCTTCGGATACTCCCACCACTGATCGACGACGGCGTCGGAGTCGGAGTCACGTTCGCTCCGAGCGAGCGCGCCGTTCTGATAGTACTCCCAAGTGTCGAGCCGGTTCGCGAGCAGCGTAGCGCGCTGCTTGGACGTGATGACGCCACCTTGGAACGAGACGATTTCGTCGATCACGCCGTCGCGGTCGAAGTCGTACTCCTTACGCCGGAGCTTCCCGGACGAGTCGTTGTACGAGTAGACGTCGATCTTCCCGTCGAGGTTCAGATCGACGGCGCGACATTTTTCGGTCGAACCGGAACGCACGATGAACACGTCGGGGCGCCCGTCGGCGTTGGCGTCGAGCTTCTCGGCGCTCCCGGTGTTGCAGTCCTCGTGGACGACACGGACGTCGCGCTCGAGACGCTCACGCTCGGGCGTGCGTGCCGAGACGCCCCCGTTACAGCCACAGAAGAAAAAAGCCGCTACAATCCAGGCCCCGCGCTTCGCGCCGAAGTGTCCTCTCCTGCCCATGGTGCTCTCGTCGGTTTCCACCCTTTACTCCGCCTTACCCCCCGATACCAGGGGGCCTTTTGGCGCGGGGGCCCCGGACCCTGGAGCGGCGCGAAAAGCCTCGGCGCTGGCTCGCTAAGGACGGCGAGCCCGGTTCCGGACGATTCCCGTTGCTTTCGGCCGTCTCGCACCAAGACGCCGAACGGTGAAAAATGCGAATTATTTCCGTTGCTTGAAGGGATTGACACTGCACGTATGGGAATCTATGGTAACGGCTCGCAAGTCACGAGCGCGCGATGTCCAGGAAGAAGATCTCGACCACCATCTACATCACGCCCGAACAGAACGAGCTTCTGCATCTCCTCCATTCGCGCACGAAGGTTCCGGTCGCCGTCTACATTCGCGAGGGCATCGACCTCGTGCTGAAGCGATACGAGGACCAACTCCCCGGGCAACGCAGTCTCGAGGTCGTCGCCAAAGACGCCGCGCCGACGCGCACGGCCAAAAAGTAGCCGAAGGCGCTCCGCCTGCTATCAGGCGCGGCGCACGAGCGAAGCACGGACCATGGCGACCGATCCGAAGAAGATCCGAAACTTCTCGATCATCGCGCACGTCGATCACGGAAAATCGACGCTCGCTGATCGCATCCTCGACGTGACGGGCGCCATCACCGAACGCGAGCGCGTCAATCAGTTCCTCGACAAGCTCGACCTCGAGCGCGAGCGCGGCATCACCATCAAAGCGCAGTCGGTCCGGCTTCGCTATCGAGCGCTCGACGGCAACGACTACCAGCTTCAGCTCATCGATACACCGGGGCACGTCGACTTCAACTACGAGGTTTCGAGCAGCCTGCGCGCGTGCGAGGGCGCGCTGCTCGTCGTAGACGCGACGCAGGGCGTCGAGGCGCAAACGGTCGCGAACGCGTACCTTGCCATCGAGAACAATCTCGAAATCGTGCCGGTCCTGAACAAGGTGGACCTGCCTTCGGCGGACGTGGATCGCGCCGGCGAACAAATCGAAGAGGTCATCGGCCTCGACTGCAGCGGTGCGATCTTCGCGAGCGGCAAGACGGGACTCGGCGTACGCGACGTGCTGGAGGCCGTGGTGGCGCGCATCCCCCCTCCCCGGGGTGACGCGAAGGCGCCGCTTCGCGCGTTGCTCTTCGACAGCTGGTACGACAGCTACCGCGGAGCCGTCGTGATGCTGCGAATCATGGAGGGGACGCTCAGGAAGGGCGACAAGATCAAGTTCATGGCGACGGGGCGCGCCTACGAGGTGACCGAGCTCGCCGCGTTCACGCCGCACCCGACGCCGCTCGAGGAGCTCGGTCCCGGCGAGGTCGGCTTCATGGCCGCGAACGTAAAGAGCACCGAAGACACGAAAATCGGCGACACGGTGACGCACGACAAGCACGGCGCCACGGAGCCGCTGCCCGGCTTTCGCGAGGTGAAGCCCATGGTCTTCGCCGGCGTCTACCCGACGGACGCCGCCGAGTACGAAAACCTGCGCGACGCACTCGCCAAGCTGCACTTGAACGACTCCTCCTTCCAGTTCGAGCCCGATACGTCCGACGCGCTCGGCTTCGGCTTTCGCTGCGGATTTCTCGGCCTCCTCCACATGGAGATCATCCAGGAACGCCTCGAGCGCGAGTACAACCTCGACCTCATCACGACGGCGCCGAGCGTCGTCTACCAGGCGCACAAGAAGACGGGCGAGATGGTGCGCGTGGACAATCCGTCGAAGATGCCGAGCGTCGGGGAGCTCGAGCTCATCGAGGAGCCCATCCTGAAGCTCACGGTCCACGTGCCCTCGGAACACGTCGGCGCGGTCGTCGCCCTCTGCGAAGAGCGGCGGGGCAAGCAAATCGGAATCCACTACGCGACCAAGGACTACGTGGTCGTCACGTACGAGATGCCGCTCGCCGAAGTGATTCTGGATTTCCACGACCGTTTGAAGAGCGTCTCGCGCGGCTACGCGAGCATGGACTACGAGATCACGGGCTACCGCGCCGACGACCTCGTGAAGCTCGACATGCTCTTGAACGGTGAGCCCGTCGACGCGCTCTCCGTCATCGTGCACCGCGAAAGCGCCTACACGCGCGGGCGCGCGCTGGCGAAGAAGCTCAAAGAGCTCGTGCCGCAACAGCAGTACGAGGTGCCGATTCAGGCCGCGATCGGCTCGAAGGTCATCAGCCGTGAAACGGTCCGCGCGCTCCGCAAGGACGTGACGGCCAAGTGCTACGGCGGCGACATCACGCGTAAGCGAAAGCTGCTCGAAAAGCAGAAAGAGGGTAAGAAGCGGATGAAGGCCGTCGGGAGCGTCGAGGTCCCGCAGGAAGCGTTCCTCGCGATCTTGAAGCTCGACGAATGACGGGCGTCACTCGGGCGGGCAGGCCGGCACGGATTCCGCCGCCGTCCACCGCGCCTCGGCGGCGTAGCCGTCGGGCCCGCACGAGCAATGCCAGGAGGTCGAGTCCCCGGCGGGGTGATAGACGAAGCAGGTCGTGAAGCTACAAGCCTCGACGCGCGGATCGTTCGAATTCGCCTCGTTGCCCGCCGTGAGGCCGGCACACCAGCAGTCGGCGCCCTCGAAACAGCGCCACTCGACGATATCCGCGTAGCGCCCTTCGTCGGCGTCGCCGGAGTCGCCCGACGAACACGCAGAGAGCGCGATGACGCCTGCGAAAGCCCAGAAGATTCGCGTCGGCACTGCAGGGCATCTTAGCACCCGCTCTTGCTGCCCCGCGCGCTGACTGCTACCAAAAAGCGAAATGTCTCGCCGCGACGCTCGCCTCGCGAAGCTCAACGCGACCGCTCCGGAATGGGGGAAGGTCGAGCACCTCGAAACCGTGCCCTTCGGCGCGCGGCTTCGCGTCGAGCGCTTCCGTTTCGCGAACGGGATGGAGCTCCTCACCTGCGAAGACCGCTCCGCCCCCGTCGTCGCGTTCCACACCTTCTACAAAGTGGGCTCGCGCCACGAGCGGGAGGGCAAGACGGGTCTCGCTCATCTCTTCGAGCACCTCATGTTCAACGAGGTGGAAGGGCGGGCTCCCGGTGAGTTCGATCGCAAACTCGAGGAAGCGGGAGCCGAGAGCAACGCTTCGACGTGGCTCGATTGGACCCACTACAACATCGCCGTTCCCAAGGACAAGCTCGGGCTCGTCGTGGGGCTCGAGGCGGAGCGCATGTCGCGGCTCGTCTTGCGCGATCCGCAAGTGACGAGTGAGAAAGAGGTCGTTGCGAACGAGCGACGCTACCGCGTCGAGGACGACGTCGAGGGCTCGGTGAGCGAGCTCCTCTGGGCCACGGCGTTCACGCGCCACGCCTACCGCTGGCCGACCATCGGCTGGATGAAGGACATCGAAGGCTTCACCACGGGCGACTGCGAGGAGTTCTACGCGACGTACTACGCGCCGAACAACGCCGTCCTCGTGGTCGTCGGCGACTTCGTCGAAACGACGCTGCTCGAAAAGGTCGCGAAAGCGTACGGCGGCATCGCTCCGAGCACGCTGCCCGTCGAGAACTACCAGGCCGAGCCGCCGCAAACGGCGGAACGGCGCACCGAGGTGACGAAGCCGACGCCCACGGAGAAGATCGCGATTGGCTACCACGGGCCCGCGCTCGGGGACTTCGACCACCTCGCGCTGTCGCTGCTCGTCGACGTGCTCTTTACGGGGCGCGCGAGCCGCGTGCATCAGAAGCTCGTCCGCGAGCTCGAGCTCGCCGTCGACGTGCGGGCGTTCGTCGGCCCGTTCCGAGACCCAGGGCTCGTCGAATTCTTCGCTTCCGCGCGCGAAGGACACACGGCCGAGGAGCTCCTCGCGGCAATCGACGTCGAGCTCGCCCGGGTGCAGAGCGAAGCCGTTTCGACGGAAGAGATCGAGCGCGCGCAAGCGCGAACCGAGCTCGGTCTCTTGGCAAGCCTCGAAACGGTGGACGGAAAAGCGACGACCATCGGCTTCTACGAAGCCGTCCTCGGGCGGCCGTCCGCTGCGTTCGAGCGCCTCGACGCCATCCGCCGCATCGGGCCGAGCGACCTCCTGCGAGCGGCGCGCCGCTTTTTCGACCCGCAAGCGCGCAGCATGGTCATCGTGCGCAAGGGTTTGCCGCTCGCGGAGCGGGAGGCAGCGGAGTGACGAGCGCTGCCGTGGCGGGCGAGCGCGCGCCGAAGATCCTGGTCGAGACGAGCCGCGAGCTGCCGCTCGTTTCGCTGAGCGTCGCGCTCAGAACCGGCGCCATCCTCGATCCCCCGGGCATCGAGGGCGCGACGCGTTTTCTCGCTCGCCTGATGCGCCGCAGCGCCGGCGGCCGCTCGCCCGACGCCAACGACCGGCTAATCGAGGGGATGGGCGGCTCGCTCGGCGCGGACGTGACGCAGAGCACCGTCGTCTTCCAGGGCGCCGTCATCGCGCGCTCCCTCGATCGTTTCGTCGACGCGCTCGTCGACACCATCGCCCGGCCCACGTTGCCGGACGACGAGCTCGAGCGCCTCAGGCGCGAAACCGAAGCGGAGCTCACCGAGTCGCTCGACGACGATCGCGGCCTCGCGCGACGCTGGTTCCGGCGCCGGATCTTTCCGGACCACCCGTATTCCCGCTCGGCGGGCGGAACATTCGCGGGCGTGCGCGCCGTGACGGGCGACGTTCTCCGCGCGCTCTACCGGCGGGCGGTCGTGGCGGACAACCTCGTGCTCGCCTTCTCCGGCGACGTAAGCGAGCAGCGTGCTCACGAGATCGCCCGGACGCTCGCTTCGGCGGTGAACCAGGGTCCGGCGCCCGCGGACGATACCGAGGACCCGAGCGTTCCGGCCGGGCGCAGGCTCGTCTTCGTGGACAAGCCGGAGCGCACGCAAACGCAGATTCTCATCGGCGGGCTCGGCTCCCACCCGGGCGATCCGGATCACGTGGCGCTCAGCATCGCGAACACGGCCTTCGGGGGAACGTTCACGGCTCGGCTCATGCAGGAAGTACGCGCCAAACGCGGCTGGTCGTACGGCGCATACTCGAACTTGCCTTATGACCGAAGGCGTCAGGCCTTCAGCCTGTGGACGTTTCCCAAGGCCTCGGACGCCGCCGCCTGCATCGCGCTCGAGTTCGAGATGCTGCGCGCGCTCCGTGAAAAAGGTCTCACGTCGAGCGAGTTCGGTTGGGCCAAGCGCTACCTGATACGCTCGCACGCCTTCGCGATCGACACGGCCGCCAAGCGCGTCGGGCTCACGCTCGACGCCGAGCTCTATGGCCTCCCCGACGGCTACTACACGCGCTACGTGGAAAACCTCAAAGCAGCGACGCTCGAGCAGGCGAACGCCGCGTTGCGCGAGCGCCTCTCGGACGAGAATCTCCTCGTCAGCGTCGTCGGAACGCAGGAAACGACGCTCGCCGACGTGAAGGCCGCGATCCCGAATCTCGCGAGCGCCGAGGTCGTGCGTTACGACACCGAGTGAGCCTCAGAGCCAGCCGAAAATACCGACCTGCAGCCCGATGCTCCGGTAGGAGAGGTCTTGATCGGGACCGTCATCCGGATCGAGGTTTCCCGTCAGAGCTTGATCGAACGCAAAGCCGGCAATGATTCCGAAGTGCTGAACGAGCACGATGGGAAACATGCACTCGAGGCTGATGCCGAACGTCGACGCGTCGTATACGTCCTCCATCGACTGCGAGTGGTAGACGAGACCGGCGCGCGGCCAGATGCCGAGCACCCTTCCGAACATGTGGAGAAAGCCGACGCGGGGACCGAGCGCGAAGTCGGTCTGGGTCGCGGGATCCGCCGGGCCTTCGATGTCGGCGTCGCGGCTCGCGAACGCCAGCGTGCCGCCGATGCTGAGCTTGTCGATGATCATGTAGTCGAAGGTGACGCGCGGCAGATTGTACGGCGTGAGCGGATCGGCAAAGCCGAGAGAGATGGTCGTCGCGTCGATCTCGGTATCGTCGAGAGGCGCGGGCTGGTCGATCTCGAGGTGCTCGCCACGAATACCGAAGAGCCTTTCGGCGCCGACGATGGCGTCGCCTTTGCTGCCGAGCATTTGAGCTTCCGCACGGGACGCGGCGGCCAAGGAGACGAGCGCGAACGAGAGGGCGATGGCGAGGCTCTTCATGTCGAGGCGTCCTTTCGGGTCAGGAGCCTCCATCTTCGCCGGAAATTCCGAGCATTTCCACGACTTCCCGCGCGACCGCACCGGCGCGTTTTGCGAGCGTTTCCTCCATTTCGAACACCGAAGCGCTCGGAGCCGTCTCGCCCCGGAGATCGACGTAAATCTTGAGCTTCGGCTCCGTACCGCTCGGCCGGACGAGCACCCTGCCCCCTTCGAGCTCGAGCTCGACGAGCGGCGTGGAACCGAGCCAGCGCGGTCGTGTCTCGGCTCCACGGCGATAGTCGCGCACCGCCACGACCTTCATGCCGCCGAGGGACGCGGGCGGTGACGCGTCCACGCGCGCGAGCGCCCGCGCGACCTCCTCGAGCGCGGCGGGGCCCGCGACGCGCACCGAATGCTGCACGCTGGCCCAAACGCCGAGCCGGCGCTCGATCGCATGGAGGCGTTCGAGCAGGCTCCGACCTTCCCGCCGACAGCGCTCGGCGAGCAGGGCGAGCGCCATCGCGGCCGAAATGCCGTCCTTGTCGCGGACGGCTCGCGTGACGGCGTAGCCGAGCGCCTCTTCGCAGCCGTAGACGAAGCGCTGGCCGCGCTTCTCGAGCGCGACGGCGGCCGTGAAGAGCCACTTGAAACCGGTGAGCGTGCGCTCACAGTGAACGCCGCGTTCGCGCGCGACGGCCTCGACGAGCGGCGTCGTGACGATGCTCGTGAACATCGCAGCGCGGCCGGGTTCGCGAACCCTTTCGAGCATGGCGTCGGCGAGAAGCACGGCGAGCTGATTGCCGCGCAGCGGCAGCCAGCGTCCGCTGGCGGTCGGCACCGCCGCCGCGAGCCGGTCCGCATCGGGATCGTTCGCGAGGACGAGATCGGCGTCTACGTCGCGCGCGAGTGCCAGCGCGAGATCGAGCGTCCCGGGCTCTTCGGGATTCGGAAAGCGGACCGTCGGAAACGCCCCGTCGGGTTGCGCCTGTTCGGGCACGACGCGAACGTCAGTGAAACCGGCGAGCGCGAGCGCGCGCCGCGCAAAGGCGAACCCCACGCCGTGGAGCGGGGTGTACACGATGCGCAGCGTCTTCGTTTCGGAACTGGCCCCGAGCTCGGCGCTCACCTCGGCGAGGTAGCGTTGAAAAAACGCTTCCTGGTCGAGCGGCGCGGCGTCCACGCGCGCGGAAAGCGGGACGCGCGCGTTTTCCTCGGGGGACGTGCGCGGCACGGCGTTCGCCCGTCCCACCCGCGCGATCGCCGCCTCGACGGCGCGGTCGTGCGGCGGGGCGAGCTGGACGGCGTCGTCGAGGTAAACCTTGTAGCCGTTGTCTTCGCGTGGATTGTGACTCGCCGTGACGACGACGGCGGCCGTAGCGCCGAGCTCGCGCGCCGCGAAGGCGACGAGCGGCGTCGGCACGGGCTCTTCGAACCAGCGCACGGGAATGCGCGCTCCGATCAGCACGGCGACGACGTCGCGTGCGAACGCGGGGCTCGTCGTACGCGCGTCGTGCCCGACGACGACGGGAAGCGCGCGCGCGCCGTCGCCACGCGCGGCAAGGTAGTCCGCGAGACCGCGCGTCGCTCGAATGACCGTCGCGCGGTTCATCCGTGCGCTGCCCGCACCCACGGCGCCGCGCAGGCCCGCCGTCCCGAACGCGAGCGGCGACGCCAGGCGTTCGCCGAGCGCCGTTCTGTCGTCGCGAGCCACGAGCGCCTCGAGCTCGGCGCGCGTTTCGGCGTCCGGATCACCCTCGATCCAGGCTCGCGCGGCGTCGAGAAGCTCGCTCGGGGTCGTCGGCATGCGAACGCTCGATACTAGCCCCGAGCACGCCGCGAGCGCCCCGCCGCGAGCTATTTCGTGGATTTGGCGAGTTCGCCCGCGAGCGCGGTGTCGTACTCGCCCCGGACGAAATCGGGCGCCGCGAGCACGCGCCGCAGAAAGTCGCGGTTCGTTGCCTTGGGTCCCTTCGGGCCTTCCAGCCGCAGCCCGGTTCTTTCGAGCGCCTCGTCGAGGAGCGCGATGGCACGCTCGCGCGACGCGGCGTGCGCGACGACCTTCGCGATGAGCGGATCGTAGTGAGGAGTGACGACACCGCCCTCCACGAATCCCGCGTCGACGCGCACGCCTGGCAGCGAACGCGACAGCGCGTGCGCCGGGCCGAGCTCGGGATCCGGCCAGCGGAGCTCGGCGAGCGTGCCCGGCTGCGGAACGAAGCCGCGCGACGGATCCTCGGCGTAAAGGCGCGCTTCGATGGCGTGCCCCGACGGGGGCGACGCTCCGAGCGACTCGGGGAGCGGCTCGCCCGCCGCGACGCGAAGCTGCCATTCGACGAGATCGAGCCCCGTTACGAGCTCGGTCACGGCATGCTCGACCTGCAGCCGCGCGTTCACTTCCAGGAAGTGGAAGTGGCCCTGCGCGTCTGCGACGAGCTCGACGGTGCCGGCGCCCACGTAGCCGACGGCGAGCGCCAGCGCGACGGCGCGCTCGAAGAGCGCGCGCCGCCGTTCGTCGCCCGCGGCTCCCGTGAGAAACGCCGCCGGCGACGGGCTTTCTTCGATAATCTTCTGATGGCGCCGCTGCACGCTGCACTCGCGTTCTCCGAGCGCGACCGCGCGCCCGTGACGATCGGCGAGGATCTGCACTTCGATGTGCCGGGGCTTATCGATGAGCTTCTCCAAGTAGACGCGCGCATCGGAGAATGCCGCCTGGCTCCGCTCCGCAGCGGATTTCGCCGCGCGCTCGAGCTCGGTCGCGTCCCGAGCGATCTGCATGCCGATGCCCCCGCCTCCTCCCGCCGCCTTGACGAGAATCGGAAAGCCGATGCGAGACGCCTCGGACGCGAGGAGTGCGAGGTCCTCGGGGTCCACGGGCCCGTCGCTGCCCGGTGGAGGCTCGAGTCCGACCGAACGGGCCGCTCGCCGTGCCGCGATCTTGTCTCCGAGCGCTCGGAGCGCGGAGGGCGCGGGCCCGACGAAGGTCGCTCCGGCGCGCGCGACCGCTTCGGCGAAGTCCGCATTTTCGCTCAGGAGCCCGTAGCCCGGATGCACGGCGTCCGCGCCCGTCGCTTCGATTGCGGCGACGAGCGCATCGACACGGAGGTAGCTCTCGCGCGCGGGCGCGGGACCGAGGAGACGGGCCTCGTCCGCCAGGCCGACGTGGGGGGCGCCCTCGTCCGCCTCCGAATACACGGCGACGGTCGCGATACCGAGGCGCTTGGCGGTCCGGAGGACGCGGCACGCAATTTCGCCGCGGTTCGCGACGAGGAGCTTTCGAAACGGCAGCGCCTCCGCCATGGTCAGGAAGGACTCGACGCCGGCTTCCGGCCGAGCTCGACGAGCTCGCTCTTGAGCGCGAGCTGCCCGCACGCGGCGTTCACGGCCGAGCCGCGCCGTGTTCTCACGAAGCACGAATACCCGGCGCGCGCGAGCCGGTCTTGAAAGCGCGCGACTCGCTCGACCGAAGGCGAGCGTAGCGGCGAGCCCTCCACCGGGTTCATCGGGATGAGGTTGATCTTGACGGGGATGCCGCGCAGCAAGCGCACGAGAGCCTCGGCGTGCTGATCGGCGTCGTTGATGCCGTCGATCAACGTGTACTCGATGGTGATGCGGCGACGCTTCGGCAGCGGGTAGTCGCGCAGCGCCTGGACGAGCTCCGCGACCGGGTAGCGGCGATTCATCGGAATGATCGCGTCGCGCGTGCGGTCGTCCGGCGCGTGCAGCGAAACGGCGAGGCCCACCTTACCTCCGAAATCCGTGCCGAGCCGCTTCATGCCCGGCACGAGGCCCACCGTGCTCACCGTGATGCGGCGCGGGCTCATGCCGCCGCCGTCGGGGTGCGTGAGCAGGCGCAGCGCGCGAGCCGTCTCCTCGTAATGGTGAAGCGGCTCGCCCATGCCCATGAACACGAGGTTCTTGAGCTCCTCGCCCGGAGCGAGCTCGCGACGGGCAAGCAAAACCTGGCTCACGATTTCGCCTGCCTTCAGACCGCGCTTCAATCCGGCTCGCCCGCTCGCGCAGAATACGCAGCCCATCGCGCAGCCGACTTGCGTCGAAATGCAAAGCGTCACGCGCACGGGGCCGCTTTGCGCCTCGGATTCGTCTTCCTCGTCATCGGCGAGGGCCGCTGCGTCGGCGTCGTCGGAATCCAGACGCGTCATCGGGATGACGACGCATTCGACCCGGCCGCCGTCGGGAAACCCGACGAGCAACTTGCGCGTGCCGTCCTCCGCTCGTTCGACGCCCTGCGTCTCGGCGACCGGAGCGAGACCGCGTTCGGCGAGCGCCGCCCGCAGGTCGGCGGGAAGGTTCGTCATCTTGCTCGGATCGAGCTCGCCTTTGCGGTGGATCCAGCGAAAAATCTGCTCGGCTCGGTAGCGGGGCTGCCCCATCGCGCCGAGCTCCGCCTGCCACTCCTCGGGCAGCCGCGCGGCCGGTGCTACGTCGCTCACGCGCCCTCCCGTTTGGCTTCGTTCCAGTACCCGTCGAGCTCTTCGAGCGCGAGCCCCGCCGCAGGCTTGCCGTCTTCGCTGCGCGGCCAGCCGCCGTGATTCTCTTTCACGCGCCGTTCGACGAAAGCGAAGCGCCGCGCGAAGCGATCCGCCGTGCCGCGGAGCGCGCTCTCCGCGTCGACCCCCTCGTGGCGCGCGAGGTTCACGAGGGCGAACAGGAGATCGCCGAGCTCGGCTTCGATGCGCATCGGGTCCTTCGACACAATGGCTTCGTCGAGCTCGCCGAGCTCCTCGCTCACCTTGTCGCGCGAGCCCCGCGAGTCCGGCCAGTCGAACCCGACGCGGCTCACCTTTTCGCCCATACGCTGTGCGCGCTGCAGGGCCGAAAGCGAACGCGGTACGCCGTCGAGCACGCCGCGCTGCTGCTTCTCGGCAGCCTTGATCTGCTCCCAGTTCCTGAGCACGTGATCTGCGCCCTCCACGGTCTCGTTGCCGAACACGTGGGGGTGGCGCCGCACGAGCTTTTCGACGATGCCGCGGATCACGTCGTCGGGACCGAATTTCCCTTCGCGCCGCGCGAGCTCGCCGAGAAATACGACCTGGAGCGCGAGATCGCCGAGCTCCTCTTCGAGGAGCTTCGCATCGCCCGAGTCGATGGCGTCGATCACCTCGCACGCTTCCTCGAGCACGTAGCGCCGCAGCGAACGATAGTCTTGCTCGCGGTCCCACGGGCAGCCGTCGGGCTCGAGCAGCCGGCGCATGAGGGCGACGAGCGAGGGGTAGGTCTCGCCGCGTTGCTCGGCGACGGGGAGTGATTCGGGTACGTCGAAGGGGCGGCCCATGGTTTGCAGCTCTCGGGGAAACTCGGGCGCCATGCCTAGTACCGAACGCGAAGGGCGGTGGTAGGCTCGACGAGATGAGCGGTGTTTCTAGCCTCGTCGAAGAGAGCGACGGCGCGGTCCGGATTCTGCGCCTGAATCGGCCGGCAACGATGAACGCGCTCGATACCGAGCTCGTGGGCGCACTCGCTGCGGGGCTCGGACGCGCTCGGGACGACGAGTCCGTCCGCGCGATCTTGCTCACGGGTGAAGGCGGCTCGTTCTGCTCGGGGGCCGACCTCAAAGAGGCCCTCGCGACGATTGGGCAGGGCCAATCGCTCGACCAGCGCGTCGCCCCGTTTCAAGAAAACATCCGCATCATCGCCGGCGCGCCGAAGCCCGTGGTCGCCGCCGTCGACGGTGCCGCCGTCGGTTTCGGCGCCGACCTCGCGCTCGCCTGCGATCTCCGCGTTCTCTCCGACCGAGCGTACCTGCAAGAGAAGTTCGTCGGCATCGGGCTCATGCCCGACGGCGGCGCGACGTTCTGGCTCCCCCGCCTCGTGGGTATCGGACGCGCTCTCGAGCTCTTGCTGCTCGGCGAAAGAATCGAAGCTTCTCGCGCCCTCGAGCTCGGGCTCGCCAACCGCGTCGTCGCGCCCGACGCTCTCTTCGGCGAAGCACTCGCGCTCTGCCGGAGGCTCGCCGACGGCCCTCCCCTCGCGCTCGCGCGCATCAAGCTCGCGACGCGCGCCGCGCTCTCGAGCACGCTCGACGAAGCGCTCGCGCGGGAAGCGACGGGACAGGGCGAGCTCCTGCGGAGCGCGGATCTGGCCGAGGGTGTGGGCGCGTGGGCGGGGCGCCGAAAAGCCGCATTTCAAGGGCGCTGAGCCGGCGCCGCCGACGGCGACTACGAGCCCAAGCAACCGAAATCGATGGCGATGCGCGCCATCGGATCGGCTTGCACGGTGGTGCAGGTAGACGGGCAGAGGAAGATCTTCTGCAGATCCTGGCTGAAGTAGAAGCTCTGGCCCGCTCCACAAGCGGCATCCGAGGCGACGCGGCTGAGCTGCGTGCCAGCGCCGACACCGCCCATGCGGTACGAAACCTTGGTCTGATCCGGATCGATGATGCCGTTGCCGGGGTCGGGAACGTCATATTCGCACGACGCGCGCGCGCCGTCGATGACGCCCTGGGCGATCGCGTTGAAGATGGCGTCGAAGTCGTCGTTCAGGCAGTTCGAATAGCGGAGCCCGCCGGTCAGACGCGACAGCTCCTGATAGCCGACGCCCGCGCGCACGCCGTCATCGTCGCCGCCGGCGCCGCCGACCGGACCCTGGCAAATCGTCGTGACGACGGGTTCGGTCGGCTGAAATGGCGTCGTTTGGTTGGGAGCCGCCTTCGGCGACATGCCCACGATGCTGTACCAGCGGTAATTTCGTCCCGTGTTCGGGTTCGCCATGTCGTAGGCGCCGAACTGGGCCGGATCGAGCGTGCGAATGGCGCGGTCGAATGCCTGGGCGCCCGCTAGCGTGTCGGCGAATCCGCTCGCCGTCGTGCAGTTCTGGCTGGTCCCGCCGCTGTTCGTGCCCGGAGCATCGTCCGTGATGCCGATGAACACTTTGAAGGCGTTCTGGCGAAGCCAGTAGCGCCACCCGGGAACGCAACCCGTCGGCTCGCCGACGCAGTTCGCAACCGGCATCCAGCCCGCGCGGGAGTCGGGCACCTCGTCGCGTACCGTGTACGAGCTCGTCAATCGGCACCACATGTTGCGGCTGCCGATGTCGGTGCTGTGATGATAGAAGCGCGGCGGTCGGTTCACGAGCTGCGGCGAGGGGCCGTTCGGCTGCGTGCACGCTGCACTGCCGAGCGGCGGACCGACGCACACCGAGTAGTTGGTCTCGCCGAGCGTGTAGTTCCGGTGACCATAACGGCTGACCATGACGACGCGGTAATCGATCCCGCTCGCTTCGATGATCTGCGCGAAGTCGGTGTTGATGCGCGCGACGACGGCGTCGATCTCTCCCGCCATGCTGCCGGAATTGTCGATCGAGACGATGATGTCCATCGGACGCTTGACGAGCGTCGCGTCGCCCGTGACGACGGCGCACGCGCCACCTTCGCCGCCGCTCGACGCGTCGTAGTCGAAGCCCACGTCGGGCAAGCCCGCGTCGCGCACGCCGCCTCGGCCGTCGTCGCCGCCTTCGCCGCTGCCAGCCGCCGAGCCGCCGGTCCCGCCCCTGCCGCCTTTTCCGCCGCGCGGGGGGACGATGCTCGTGCCCCCGGTGGTCCCGCCGCGGCCGCTCGACGCTCCCTCACCTGCTTCGCCGTCGTCGTCGTTGCCGGGTCTGAGCACCGCGTCGGGGTTACCCGAGCACGCATACGCGACGACGAGGAGCGCGGCGCCCGTGAGCACGTTTCGGACTCGACGTTTCGCTTTCTTGCTCATCGCCATCACCTCACCACCGTCGGGCAGCCAAGCTCGATGTTCACTTCGCCGCGCGAATCGGCCTGCACCCGCGTGCAAGTGTCGCCGCACAGAACGATCTTCGCGTAGTCGCCGCTGTACTGCCAGCCATCGACTCGAGCGCAGTCGCCGTCCGTCTTCGCGATCGTTTCCGCGTCGCCGACGCCGGGCGTGAACGTCACGTTCACCTTGTTCAGGTCGACGCCGCCGCCGTCGGGATTTTCCGGAACGTCGTACTCGCACGAGAGCACCGTCGTACGGCTGATCTCCTGCAACGCCGCGTTCAAGTCGGCCGCGAGATCCATGCTCTCGGTCATGTCGAAGTGGCAATCACCTTCGTCGGGGGCGGCCCCACCGTGACTGCAGTTCGTGCTCGTCGCCGTGCCGCCCTCCCAGGCAATTTGAGAAAGCAGGCTCCGCGCCTGCTCGCTGCCGGGGGCGCCGATCACGAACGTCCGGATGTTCCAGAGACGCGCGTTCGGCACATCGCGGTTCACGAGGTCCGAGAGCTGCCCCGGCTCGCACGTTTCCGCGCCGTCCGTGAGCAGCACGACGAAGTGATTTCCCGCGAGATCCCCGGCGCGAACCGCTTCGGAGAGGTACTTGTATCCGAGGATCGTCGCGCCCACGATCGGCGTTTCGCCCGCGGGCACGACGGCGTCGAGCACGTCGCCGAGCTCCGAGCGACCCTGCGTATCGAGGCTTTCGACGCCGACGTCCGCTTCGCCGTCCACGTAGCAGGACTCCGCGCGAGCGGACGAGCCCGAGGGCGCGCGCTCCGGCACGGGAAAGAGCATGAGGCCCGCGCTCACGTTCGGATTCTCGGCGAGCGAGTCGAGCGCGTTTCCGAGGGCGTCGTTCGTCACCTCCCATTTCGACGGTTGCGTCGGATCTTCCTTGCGCGGGAAGTTCGCGCAGCGCGCGTTGAGCGCTTCGTCACCCTCGGGCGGATTGCAGTTCATGCTGCCGCTCTTGTCGATCACGAAGAGCAGGTTCGCGGGCGTAAGCTCGGCGACTTGCTTCGTCGCCGCGCACGTGTCGGCACCCTCGCCGCCCGCCCCGCCCGGTCCTTCGCCCGCGCCGTTCGAGCCCGACGTGCCGCCGAGGCTCGCGCCGAAACCACCCGAGGACGAACCGGACGCGCCCGAGCTTCCGCCCTTGCCGCCGCCGTTGCCACTACCTCCGTCGCCGTCGTCGCTGCCGTCGTCGCTCGAGCTGCCACAAGCTCCAGCGAACCAGGACGTAGAAACGACGAGTGCGCCTACTCCAAGCCAACGATACGTCTTCACGCGCTCTCCCTAAGCATTCCGGAGCATAGCGAATTTTTCTCCGAGAGCGAACTCGCTCTCGCGAAAATCGGAGTCGCGCCGACGACGCAAGGCGTCGCCCCCGTGTAGGCACAAGTGTGACGCCTGCGACCTCAGAAGAGGTAACGCTCGCCGGAATCGCAGAGCAGCGTGACGACGTTGCCTCGACCGAGCTCGGCGGCGACCTCACAGGCCACGTGCACGTTCGCCCCGGACGAAGGCCCCGCGAGAAACCCTTCCTCCCGCGCGAGGCGCCTCACCATGCGCTCCGCCGCCACGTCGGTGACCTCGACGACGCGATCGATGAGCTGTCGCTCCAGAATGTCGGGCACGAAGCCCGCCCCGATGCCTTGGATTCCGTGCATGCCCGGAGGCTTTCCGCTGAGCACGGCGCTTCCGGCCGGCTCGACTCCGACGATGAGGAGCGCCTTGCCGAAACGGCTGCGCAAAACCCGACCGGCGCCGGTGATCGTTCCGCCCGTCCCGATGCCGGAAACGAAAGCCGCAATCGAACCACCCGTCTGTTCGATGATTTCGAGCGCGGTCGTCTGCTCGTGGGCGAGCGCGTTGTTCGGATTGCCGAACTGACTCGGCATGAACGCACCTTGCGTTTCCTTCATGATTTGCCGTGCGCGCCCCACGGCCCCCGACATTCCTTCGGCGGCGGGAGTGAGCACGATGTCGGCCCCGTACGCGCGCAGGATGTAGCGTCGCTCGAGGCTCATGTCCTCCGGCATCACGAGTACGCAGCGGTAGCCCCGCACCGCGGCGATCATCGCCAGACTGATTCCGGTGTTGCCGCTCGTCGCCTCGACGATCGTCGCCCCGGCCTTGAGATCGCCCGACGCTTCTGCGCCCAAAATCATCGACAACGCCGGCCGATCCTTCACGCTGCCGGCGGGGTTCGCGATCTCGAGTTTGGCCCAAACGGTCGCGCCGCCCGCTGGGCTCACGCGACCGAGCCGCACGAGCGGCGTATTTCCGATGAGCGAGAGCGCGTCGTCGGCAACTTTCAGGCCCCCTTCGGTAAAACGACATTTGGGGCTGTTCTTCATCGCTCCACTCATGGCGCGGAAGACTACACCGTTTTGTCGTCGTTTCGGTGCCTAGGGCGGACGGGCCGCCGCGAAGGCCGGGCCGAGCACCCGGGCGGGCGACCCCGCGACGACGAGGTTGGTCCCCGGTTCGTAGTCCGGAGCAAGCACCTTTCCGAGGGCGTAGTGCTCGCCGGGCCTCGCGCCGTCGGTGCTGCTCGTGACTTCGCCGGCCCGTCCCCCATCGGGGCGTTCGATCGCGGCGCCGGTCGGGGGCGTCGCCGGGCCCTCGACGCGCAGCACCACGAGGCGCCGCTTCACCTTGCCCCGGGCGTCCTGCATGAAAACGGCTTCCTGTCCGAGGTAGCAGCCCTTGTTCCAGGCGATCGCCCGACGGTCGAGAGCCGCCTCGTGAGGGTTGTCCGACTGGCCGTAATCGGCGCCGAACATCGCGACGCCGTGCGGCACCCGGACGCGGGGCCAATCTTCGGCTTGGGCGAGACGTGCCCCTGCGGCTTCGAGACCGGCGGCGACGTCGCCAGCGACGCGCTCGGGGACGAGCAGTACCGCCCCTCCGAGGCCGGTGCGATCGAGGGAGGCCGCGGCGCCGCCGAATCGCGAGGCCGCGTCCCGCGCCAGGGCGTCCGCTCGGGGCCCGTGCAGCGCGAGCACGCTGAGCTCTGCCGAAACGTCCGTGAGCTCGACCTCCTCCATGACGAGCATGCGATCGAGCTCCTCGCGCGCGAGCTCCGCCGTCCCGGGGGCCACGGCAAGCAGAAACCGGTCGCCGTCGAGAAGTAGCGCAAAGTCCGTCTGGATTTTGCCCTGCTTGCTCAAGAGCAGCCCGAACTGAGCCTGGTCCGGCGTGACGGCTGCTGCGTCGCAAGTCACCACGCCGTTCAGCCACGCCACCCGGTCGGGACCCCTCACCGACAGCACGCCCCGCTCCCCCTCGGCGACAACGAGCGCCGTCTGGCGGAGCGCCGCTTCGGCCGCGCTCGCTCCGCTCGCTAGCGACCGGGAGTCGTCACTCGACGCCAACGGGCTCCCCGATGACCGGATAGATGGCGCCGTCCTTCAGCTTGATCGTTCGCGGCGGCGCCTCACCGCGCTTGACGGTCATTTCGACGCCCATGCTCGCGTTGGCGTTGACGAGGCTCTGGAGCTTGCCTTCCTCCATGGTGCGCACGTCCTGTCCCTGCACGCGCTGAATCTCGTCGCCGGCCACGAGACCCGCCCTCCGCGCCGGGGATTCGGCGAGAACGCGCGTGACGTACGCGGCCTCGGTGTGGAGCTCGTAGTAGAGGCCCATGCCCAAGCGCCCGTGCGCCGGCTCGACGACGAGGCGTACGCGCGCTCCGCTTTCGCAATCGATTTCGAGCGGATGCTCGGTGTTCACCTGCGCGTGGAGGTCGTCGATGTCCTCCTTACAGATGGGGCGGCTCTTGATGGCGTTCTTGTCCCAGACCTCGACGTGCACGGCGGAGCCGCGCGCGATACGGTAGTTCGCTCGCACCTGGTCGGCCCATTTGGGACGCAGCGTGTCGCTGTCCACCGGTGTCACGATGATTTCCTTCCCGTTCACGAGCAATTTCGCGAAGGGGTCCGGCGCGCCGCCTCCTTCGTCCCACGCACGTCCGTCGACGGTGCGCGGCGGCACGTCGGCACCCTCGAAGCGGAGGTAGAGCAAGTCGTCCGGGGGCGGCGGAGCCAAGGGAAACCCCGGCGGCGGTGTCCGAAGCGGCGTCTGGACCTCCGGGTAGACGACGCCGCAGGCCAGGGAGCCGAACACGGCGAAGAGCGAGACGGCGGAAAGCGCGAAGCCGCGCGCGGGCACGGGCGTCGAAAGATTCATTCGGGCGAAACCATACCGCATTCCTTCGAGCATTGCCGAAGCGCGAAACCGGCGGAGCGGGAAGCGTGCGCGGCGCGGCGCGGAGCGGTAAGATGAGGTTCGAAGGTTTCTGCATGGCGCGCATGTTCGGCTTCATCGGCAATCGCCCGGATCTGGGCGCGCTCGTCCTTGCCTCGAACGCTAGCGTTCTCACGCTGCGGCGCGCGCCCAACCAACCGCTCGGGTGGGGTCTCGGCTTCTACCAGGCGGGCGAAGTTCTCTTGCGGCGCCGACCCATCGACGATCGCGAACAGATCGATCTTGCC
>DASUTR010000024.1:0-12104 GCA_036374535.1 Polyangiaceae bacterium | reverse complement strand
GAACCTCGCCGCTTCGATACCAGCGCGCCGGTGCGAGCACGTCCGCGCGAACGACGAGCTCGTCGCCCGAGCCCTCGGCGAGACACCCCGGCCTGCCGCTCGGCGCGCGGCAGACCACTTCGGGGAAGCCGCCCGGATCGCCCGGCCCGGAGCCACCGGGATCCGAGCCCGGTGCTCCCGCGCTCCCATCGCCGGCGTTGCCGGTACCACCGGCGCCAAAGCCCGCTCCGGCGTCTCCGGCGTCTCCGGCGGCGCCTGGGTCTCCTCGACGGCCCCCGCCGGGTACCTGCCCCCCTCCGCTCGTCGCGCAGGCGCCTCGCCGGCGGCAGGCCTCGGCGTCGGACGCCAGGGAGGCGGAATACTCTCGACAGGAGGCCGCGGCGGCGAGCAGCGCTGCGGCCAACGCACCGGCCGCCGGGCCCAGCACGGCGTTTTGACGAGACCCGGGAGGGTGTCTACTAGGCCGGGAAATGTTCGGACCGTTCGGCGAGGCCATCCTCTTGGGAATCGTCCAGGGCGCCACCGAGTTTCTTCCGATCTCGAGTGACGGCCACCTTGCCCTCGCCGAGATCTTGTTCGAGCTCAGCGATGGTGGCCTCACGTTCAACGTGATGCTCCACGCGGGGACGTTCGTCGCGACCCTGCTCGTGCTGCGAAGCGCGGTCGGCCGAGCGCTGAAAGCCGGTGTTCCGGCGCTGGTACGGCCGGCAGATTTTCGGCGCACCTCGGGCGGGCGCGACGCCCTCGTCGTCGTGCTCGCGAGCATTCCGACCGCCGTCATCGGTTTGCTGCTTCGTGACGCCGTCGAGCAATGGACCAAGAGCCCGCTCGCCATCGGCCTCGGATTTCTCGGCACGACGGCGGTGCTGCTCGGCGCGCAGTTCTCGCCGCGCGGCGATAGGGAGCAACCCAGCATCGCCGGAGCGCTGCTCGTCGGCTTTGCGCAGGGCCTCGCGGTGCTCCCCGGACTGTCGCGCAGCGGTTCGACCATCGCGGTGTTGCTCTGGCTCGGCGTGCGCCCCGAGCGTGCGTTCACGCTGTCGATGCTGATCTCCCTGCCCGCGGTACTCGGCGCTGTGCTGCTCGAAAGCCGCCACGTCGTCGGCCAGCCGTTCCCGGGAACGACGGCCTTCGTCGGCGCGCTCGTCGCTTTCGGAACGGGCGTAGCGGCGCTCCTCGCGCTCCGGCGTATCGTCCATCTCGGTCGCTTCGGCTGGTTCGCGCTGTGGGTGGGGCCGCTCGCGCTCGCCACGATCGCCATGGGTCAGGCGTGGCCCGGCTGAGCTCCGTGCTCGCGCTCGTCGTGGCCGTTTCCACGTCGGGCTGCGGAAAGCTCCGGCGCGAATGCGACGCCGTGGTGAAGACGGCGAACGCGTTCATCGCCGAAAGCGCACGCCACCGGCCCTCGCACGATGCGCCGCCCGAGCAGGCGGCGCGCGAGGCACTCGACACGGCGCGGCGTTACGACAAGCTCGCCAACGACCTCGCGGCGATCGGCGTCGAATCCGACGAGCTCCGCCCCGAGGTCGAGCGCTACGCCGAGCTTGCAGTGCGTTCGGCTGCGTCGCTCCGCGCCGCTGCACGTTCGCTCGAGACGCGCCATTTCGAGCAGGCGCGAAAGAAGCGAGTCGAGCTCGATGCCGCCGCGAAGACCGAGGGACCGCTCGTAGCGAAGATCAACTCGCTCTGTCGCGAGTAGCTCGCACGGTTTCACCGCCGCTCCCCACACGAGAGCGCCCCGAAGGGGTCTCGCGATTTCCGCCGGCCCGTCCGCGCCAACGAGGACGTGGGATGGTTCCCGACATTGGAAAAGCGGAACGACTTCGCGGGTCGAGCGAAGCCGATTGCGACCGGCGCCGGGGAAGCTACGTTGAAAGTTTCCAGGGCTTCGCGATGCACATGGAAGACACGACCCAGACCCTACTGCTCCTGTGGCGCTCGGGTAGCCGAGAGGCGGGGGATCGCCTGCTTCGCCGTTACGTCCCGGTGCTCAACGGCTTCTTCGGGCGTCGCGCGAGCAATGGTGCGCAGGACCTCGTGCAAAAGACGCTGCTCGCGTGCGTTCAGGGCATCGAGCGTTTCGAGGGTCGCTCGACGTTTCGCAGCTTTCTGCTCGGCATTGCACGCAATCAGTACCTGATGTGGCGGCGCGCCGAGGCCTTCTCGGGTTACGAGGCGCTGACGCAGCCGACACTGCGCGAGGACGGGCCGAGTCAGCTCGCCGCCGTGCGCCAGGAGCAGCTGATCTTGCTCGGGGCGCTCCGGCGCGTCGAACCGGAGTTCTCGATCGTGCTCCGAATGTTCTACTGGAGCGACTGCTCCGTCGAGGAGATCGCCGACGAGCTCGGGATCCCGGTGGGCACGGTGAAGAGTCGTCTCGCTCGGGGGCGCGCCGCGCTGAAGGCGGACCTCGAGCGCATGGACCTACGCGAGAACGCGCGGGCGGCGGCGCTCGACGAGCTAGCGCGATTTCTTGCGACGCGGAACTAGCGAGCGACGCTGCTTTGCGTTTCGCTCCTCCGGCGCCGTCACCGGAAGCTCGTCCAAGCTGACGACGGGCACGTTGCCCGACGGTGAAGCGCTCGACGCGACGCTCGCGTCGCGTCCGCCGAGCCCCGCGTCCGGAGCGGCGTGACCCGCGCTCACCCCTGTTTCAGGCTCGGGGAGGCGCTCCTTCACGAGCGGCTCGGTGACGGCGCGGGCCGCAGGCGGAGCGGCGAGCGGTGCGGGCTCGTCGTTCGAAGCCGGGGAGCTACCCGGAAAGCGGGAGAACGAAAAAACCGCGACGAGGAGCGCCGATGCGGCGAGCGCAAGAAGTGGAAGCGTGCGGGCCTTCGTCCGCGGGCGGAGCAGCGCCGTTCGACGGGCGGGCTGCCGGGGAGGCTCCGGAGGCGGCGGGACGACCGGAAACGATGGGGCGAGCGGTAGCGACGGGATGACCGGAAGCGGCCGGGCCGGCTCGATCGCCACGAGGGGTTCGTGCGCGAGGGGGCGTTCGGCGACGAAGGCTTCGAGGGGCGGTGCGGGCGCGAAGGGTTCGAGGGTCCGCGCGGGCCCGAACCGTTCGCGGGTCGGTGCGGGCGGGGAGGGTGCGAACGCGGGGGGCGGGCCGATCGAAACGGTGCGCTCGTGGCGTTTCTCGCGTGGGGCGCCCGAAGAAGAAACGTCGTCGCCGGACTCGCTCGCAAGCGCGTCGCGCAAGAACGCAAGCGGGCGATCCGGAACGGTGAGCTCGTCGCGGGCATCACGGACGGCACGCGGCCTCTGACTGCCGAAGCGTGCGACGAGCACGCTGCGTGTGCCCGAAGGCGGCGCTTCGGACCCGCGCTGCTTCCACGCTGCTTGTTTCTCGAGGAAGGTCTTCGCGACGGAGCCGACGCGTTCGGCGACATCACTCGTGGAAGCCGGACGCAGCGTTCCCGAGAGGGCGGTCGCGAACTCGGCGGCGCTCTGGAAGCGATCTTCGGGCGACGCCTGCAGGGCGCGCGCAATGACGGCGTCGAGCTCGGGCGGCACCTCGGCGTTGAAGCGCGAGGCCGGGTCGCAGCCCACCGTCATCAATTTGAGTAGGCGCTCGACCGGATCGTCGCCCGCGAGGAGGGCATAACCCGTCAAGCACTCCCAGAGCACCGCGCCCATCGTGAACACGTCGCTCCGAGCATCCAGCCGCCGATCGAAGACCTGTTCGGGGGCGAGGTAGCCTCGGTTGCGCTCGACGCGTTCGACCAGCGTGCGTCCGGTGTCCTCGGCGAGCGAGAAATCGATGACGCGGGCGCGGCCATCCGTCCCCACCAGAATGTCGCGTGAGCTCAGGCTGCCGTGGGTGAGCCCGAGGAGCTCGCCGCTCGGCGATGTCGCGCGATGTCCGGCGTGCAATGCGCGCAACACGTCGCACGCGACCGCAACGGCGATCGGCGGCGGCAGCGGACTCCACTGGCGCTCCAGCGTCGAGAGCGTGACGCCGGGCACGTACTCCATGACGAGCAAGAGCTCGTCGTCGAACGAGATCACGTCGAGGACGGGTATGACGAGCGCGTGGCGAATCCGTCGCTCGAGCAACGCGTCTGCGAGCTCCGCGCCGGTGGGCTGCCACGCGTGACCGAGCTCGCGCTTGGAGCGATGAAAGAGCACCGTGCGCGGCGCGTGCGCGCGCGTCTCTTGATACGCGAGTCGCACCTCGGGCCAGTCGGTATACGCGGGCGAGTTCGCTTCCCAGTAGCGAACGAACGCTTCCGAGGGCTCGTCCGTCTCCGCGAAACGAAGCGCCGCTGGGACGATGTCGGGTCGTGTCGCATCTTGTGTGGGATCGTCGGCTACGATCGGGTACGTGTCCGACTGAAGGAGCGGTTTTCGTCCTTCTTTCGAGGTCTTCGGCGTCGAACGGCTCATCCCGGCGGAGCCGACGGACCGCGCATTCGTCCGTGGCATGTTGGGAGGTGCGCTTCGGTGCCGTAAAGGTTCCCGCATCGTTGCGAAGCCGGCTCGAAAAACGCTAGCGGCGCCGTCCCGCCGCGCGACCCTTGAAGCTCGGAGGACGATCGGAGCGTCGTGCGGGGGGCCGGTCCGAGCGTCGTGCGGGAGGCCGGTCCGAGCGTCGTGCGGGAGTGGCGCGAGCGGCGGCTTCGGGGTCGAGGGCCTGGAGCCTCTTCAGCTCGTCGCGCAGGCGCGCTGCGGTTTCGAACTGCAGGTTCTCGGCTGCCGCGAACATTTCCTGGCGCAGCGCTTGGATGCGCTCGGCGAGATCCGAATCGCTGCCATCCGCCGCCTCGACGGCCGCGCCCTCGGCGCGCTTGCGCGGGACGGCATAGTAGTCGGTCGTGCCGCTCGCGGGGTTGATGTCGAAAATCGCGCGCTTGATCGTCGCCGGCGTGATGCCGTGCTCCTGGTTGTACGCCGTCTGCAGCGCGCGCCGGCGGGTCGTTTCTTCGATCGCCTGGCGCATCGCGTCCGTCTCGCGATCGCCGTACATGATGACGCGACCGTTCACGTTGCGCGCGGCGCGCCCGATCGTCTGGATGAGCGAGCGCGCGCTCCTCAAGAAGCCCTCTTTGTCGGCGTCGAGAATCGCGACCAGACTCACTTCGGGCAGGTCGAGCCCTTCGCGCAAGAGGTTGATGCCGACGAGCACGTCGAATTCCCCGGCGCGAAGGTCGCGCAGAATCTCCACACGTTCCAGCGTGTCGATGTCCGAGTGCAGGTAGCGCACGCGCACTCCGAGCTCCGCGTAATACTCGGTAAGGTCTTCGGCCATCCGCTTCGTGAGCGTCGTCACGAGCACGCGCTCGTTCTGCGCGACCCGCAGGCGAATCTCGGCGAGCAGGTCGTCGACCTGCCCCGCGACCTTGCGCACCGTGATTTCGGGATCGATGAGTCCCGTCGGACGGATCAGCTGCTCGACGATTTCCCCGTCGGTTTGCGCGAGCTCGTACTCGCCCGGCGTCGCCGACACGAAGATGACGTTCCGCATTTTCTGCTCCATTTCCTCGAATTGGAGCGGGCGGTTGTCGAGGGCGCTCGGGAGTCGAAAGCCGTACTCGACGAGCGTTTCCTTGCGCGAGCGGTCGCCGCGGTACATGGCGCCGAGCTGCGGCACGGTCTGGTGCGACTCGTCGATGACGAGCAGATAATCTTCGGGAAAGTAGTCGATGAGCGTCGGTGGCGGCTCGCCCGGCGAGCGGCCCGAGAGGTGGCGCGAGTAGTTCTCGATGCCCTGCACGAACCCCATCTGCTCGAGCATCTCGAGATCGTACGAGGTGCGCTGATTGATGCGCTGCTTCTCGAGGAAGCGTCCCTCCGTGTCGTAGTAGCCGAGCCGATCGCGGAGCTCCGTGCGGATGCCCTCGATGGCGCGATTCAACACCTGTCGCGGGGTCACGTAGTGCGAGCCCGGAAAGACCGAGTAACGCTCGAGCGAGCCGAGCACGCGGCCGCGCAGAGGATCCACCTCGCTGATCGAATCGACCTCGTCGCCGAAGAACTCCACGCGAATCGCGAGCGCCTCTTCGTAAGCGGGAAAGATCTCCACGACGTCCCCGCGCACGCGGAACGTGCCGCGGTGGAAATCGGTGTCGTTGCGCTCGTACTGGATGTCCACGAGGCGGCGCAGGAGCTCGTCGCGGCGGAGCTCCTCGCCCTTCACGATTTCGATGAGCAGGCCCGAGTACGTCTCGGCCGAGCCGATGCCGTAGATGCAGCTCACGCTCGCGACGATGATCACGTCCGAACGCGAGAGCAGCGCGTGCGTCGCGGCGTGGCGCATGCGATCGATCTGATCGTTGATGATCGCGTCCTTCTCGATGAACGTGTCCGTCGTCGGAATGTACGCTTCGGGCTGGTAGTAGTCGTAGTAGCTCACGAAGAACGCGACGGCGCTCTCCGGGAACAGGTCGCGCATCTCGGCGTAAAGCTGCGCGGCGAGCGTCTTGTTCGGCGCGATGATGAGCGTCGGCTTCGCATACTTCTGGATGACGTTCGCGACCGTGAACGTCTTGCCGCTGCCGGTGATGCCGAGCAGCGTCTGGAAGCGCCGGCCCTCTTCGAGGCCCTTGGCGAGCTGCTCGATCGCGCGAGGCTGATCCCCCTTCGGAACGAATTCGCTCCGGAGTTTGAACTCTGCCCGCTCGCTCGCCATATGAGGGAAACGGGAAACCTTGCCTCGTTCCCGTCCCGACACAAGTAGGGGCCCCTTCGGGTCACCCCGCGTCCCTCCCGGCGTCACGGCCCCGTGTGGCGCAAATGACTAGGGAAACTGTGCGATTTCGGGGAGACCGAGGGAGTCGGGAAAGCCCGTGCTCACGTTGAAGGCCTGGAGGGCCTGTGCGGAAGCTCCGCGGGCGAGGTTGTCGGCGGCGCCCATCGCGAGGACCGTCCGCTTCCGCGCGTCGACGACGTAGGCGACGTGGGCGCGCGCCGAGCCGCGGACCCAGAGCGTGTCGGGCAACATGCCCTTGTCGAGGACGCTGACGAGCCCGCCGGCGTAGAGCTCGCGCGCTGCGTTCCTGCAGTCGTCTTCGGTCGCGCCGGACTTCAAGCGAGCGTAGGCGGTGACGAGAATGCCGCGGCTCATCGGCGCGAGAACCGGCGTGAAGACGACCTCGACCGTGGAGCCGGCGGCGAGCGACAGCTCCTGCTCGATCTCCGGAGTGTGCCGGTGCGTGCTGCCGACTTTGTACGGGCGAATCCCCTCGGCCGACTCCGGAAAATGAAACGACGGCGACGGGGACTTTCCGCCCCCGCTGACGCCCGTCTTCGAATCGACGATGATGCCGTCGGTCTCGACGAGCCCGCGTTTCAAAAGGGGAGCAAGCGGAAGGATCGCGGTCGTCGCGTGACAGCCCGGCGAGGCGATGAGCTTCGCGCCGACGAGCTCCTTCCTGTGCAGTTCGGGTAGGCCGTAGACGGCCTTCGAAAGCAGCTCGGGCGCGGGGTGCTCGCCGTACGTCTTCGTGTACGTCTCGGCGCTCTTCAGCCTGAAGTCGGCCGACAGATCGACGACGCGAAGCCCCGCGTCGAAGAGCGCCTTTCCGGCGCGCGCGCTCGCCGCGTGCGGCAAGCACAGGAACGCCACGTCGACGCGCTGCGCGACCTCCCGGGCGCGTTCGGGCTCGAACGACTCGAGCACGCGATCCCCGACGCCCTCGACGCCGAACGTCGACGGCAAAACGTCGCCAAGGCGCTTGCCCGCGTTGTCACGCGCCGCGACGAGCGTGAGCTCGAGCTCCGGGTGACGGTGCACGAGCCGCAAGAGCTCCGCCCCCGTATACCCAGCCGCACCGATGATCGCCGTCCGCAACATGCGCTTACGCTACTCCACTCCTAGTACGATTTTTCGAACCGCCAAGACGCCAAGGCCGCCAAGACTCGCCAAGGATTGGTTGGAGAGCGCGCTCATCCCACGGTTTCTGGGAATTCGGGCCAGTCGAGCTCCGCCGACCGTGACCACGCCCGTAGGTTCGCCTCCTCCCAAAAACCACTTCTTGGCGAGGCTTGGCGCCCTTGGCGTCTTGGCGGTTCCTCCGGGCGTCCCTTGGCCGCGCGGGGCGTCCCCTGGCGAACAGGTCGGGTCAGCGCTTCGAGTACTGGAAGCGGCGGCGGGCGCCGGCTTGGCCGTACTTCTTGCGCTCTTTTTTGCGCGAGTCGCGGGTGAGGAAGCCGGCTCGCTTGAGGGCCTTGCGCCGCTCGGGATCTTCGCGCGTGAGCGCGCGGGCGATGCCGTGGCGGAGCGCGTCCGCCTGCGAGCTGTGACCGCCGCCGCGAACGGTGGCGCGCACGTCGTATTTCTCGATGAGCTCGAGGAGCTCGAGCGACTGGCGCGCGATCATGCGCGAGGTCTCGCGCTCGAAGTATTCGTCGGCCGGGACGCCGTTCACGGCGAACTTGCCGCCGCCGGATCCGATCCAGACGCGGGCGATGGCGGTTTTTCGTTTTCCGGTGGCGTAAGTGAGTGCTGCGGCCATATCGTTCAGATCTTCAACGGTTCGGGCTTCTGAGCTTGGTGGGGATGGGCGCCGTCGCCGTACACTTTGAGCTTCTCGATCATCTTTCGACCGAGAACGTTCTTCGGGAGCATGCCTTTGACGGCGAGCTCGATGGGACGCTCCGGATGGCGTTCGATGAGGTGCCGGAACGCTTCGGTGCGGATGGCGCCCGGGTAACCGCTGTGCGTGTGATACGTCTTGTCGTTCGCCTTGTTGCCGGTCACCTTGACCTGCGCGGCGTTGACGACGACGACGAAATCACCCGTGTCGGTGTCGGGTTGGAACGTCGGCTTGTGCTTGCCACGAAGAACTTGAGCGACCTTCGAGGCGAGCCGACCGAGCGGCTGATCTTTGGCATCGACGAGCCACCAGCGTCGCGTTTCGCTGGCTCGTTCGGCGGTTTCGACGTGCGTCGGCATGCGTGGGGGCGGATTCCTAGCCAATGAGCCGGGTAGCGTCAAGGAAGGCAGGCGCTTCCCGGCGAAATACCGACATGCACGGCCGTTCCGTGCCGTTTCAGCGTCGATCGCCGCCGGCGTCCGTCCGCCTGCACCCGGGGTGGGCTAGACTGCCTAGCCTTGGCCATGGCGCGCCCCGGGCAGAACAAGTTGCTCGAGCGGCTGCTCGCCGAAAAGCTCATCACGCCCGAGCACCAAGAAGCGGTGCTGAACGTGGTCGCGCGTACCGGCGACCGCGTCGAGGAGGCGCTGCTCGACGTGAAGGCCATCGACGAGGTGGCGCTCTTGAAGCACCTCGCGACCGTTCACAAGACCCGCTTCGTCTCCACGGAGAAGCTTTCCAAGGCCGAGATCGATCAGACGACGCTCTCGAAGGTGCCCCGCAAGCTCGCGGAGAAGGCCTGCGTGTTCCCCGTCCTCTACGACGCGGCGACGAGCACGCTCAGCGTCGTGACGGCCGATCCCGACGACATGCAGGCGCTTCACGACGTCCAGGTGGCGTCCGGCGCCAAGGAGGTACGCGCGTTCGTCGGACGGCAGCGCGCGGTCAAAGCCGCGATCGGCAAGGCATACCTCGGCGACATCCACGCGTTCGCGTCGCTCGATCGCGACGCGCACGCGCAGTTCACGTCGATGCTGGACGTTTTCGAGCGCAATCTCGTGAGCGAGGAGAGCCTCACGATGTCGCTCGCGCGCGAAGCGACCACGGGCGAGCGCACGATCACGGAGTCCGATCTGCAGGAAAATCGCACTCTCGGAACGGCGCGTGGCGCGCGCGGCGGTCTCGACGACGAGTACCTCGAGACGCTGAACGTGCTCGTCACGTTGCTCGAGAACACGCGCGCGGATCTGCGCGGCCACTCGTCGCAGACAGCGCGCCTCATGCGCCGCATTTCCGAGCGCATCGGCGTCTCCGAGTTCGTGCTCTCGGCTCACACCGCGGCCGGCTACCTTCACGACCTCGGCAAGATGAGCGCATACCACCTCACGGCGTTGAACGTCGCCGAGTACGAGGGCCACCGCGCGTCGGCGAAGAAGCAGTACGCGGCGCCGCTTCGGCTGCTCGAAGCCGTGCGCGTGCCCGCCGAGGCCGCTCAATGCCTCGAGCACATGTACGAGCGCTACGACGGACAGGGCCTTCCCGAAAAGCTCGCGGGCAAGGAAATCCCGCTCGGCGCGCGCCTGCTCGCCATCGCCGATACGTATGCGGATCTCACGCAGAACCCGCGCAATCCCTTTCGTAAAGCGCTCCGGCCCGCGCAGGCGTGCGAGGTGCTCGAACGCTACAAGGGCTCGATCTTCGATCCGAATCTGGTCGACATCTTCCGCAACACCGTCACGGGCGAAGAGCTCAAAGAGCGCCTCCTCGCGAACCGTCACCGCGCGCTCATCGTCGATCCCGATCCGGAAGAGACCACCGTGCTCGAGCTCCGCTTGCTCGAGCAGGGCTTTCAGGTCGAGCAGGCGCGCTCCGGCGACCAGGCGATCAAGCTCCTCGAAAAGGGCGAGACGGAAATCGTCATCAGCGATCTGCAGCTCGGCGACGGCACCGACGGCTTCAAGCTGCTCGAGCTCGCGCGGAAGTCCGAGTGGGGGCGGAACCTGCCTTGGGTGTTCGTCGCCACGACGGCGGGAGGCGCCGACGCCAAGCGCGCGTTCGATCTCGGCGCGGGCGATTTTTTGACCAAGCCGGTCAAGGCGGACCTGCTCGTGGCAAAGATCCGTCAGGTGCTCGAGCGCGAGGCGACTCGGGGCGGCGTGAAGCGCGGTGTTTCGGGGTCGCTGTCGGAGATGAGCCTACCCGACATGGTCCAGGTGCTCTGGCACGGCCGGAAGACCGGATCGCTCAAGATTCGCTCGCCCGGGGGTGCCGGCGAAATCCACTTCGTGGGCGGCGGGGTGTACAACGCACTCTTCGCGAATCTCCGAGGCGACGAGGCGTTCTACGCGATGCTGAGCCTGAGCCAAGGTGATTTCGTGCTCGATCCGAACTTCGTCGCTCCGGAAGACCTCATCGGCGCGAGTCCGGAGGCCCTCCTCCTGGAAGGAATGCGGCGCCTGGACGAGGCTGTACGGTAGGGGTATCCTGACGTTTCGCGCATTTCGCGGGGTTTTTCGCCTTGTCCCGAGTGCCCGTCCTCGGTTTCAACAACAACGTCCGCCACCGCGGCCGCTTGTTCCACATCCAAACCGAAGACTCGGGCGTGAAATTCTCGCGCATCGTCACGCACCTCTTCGCGGATGGAGGGCGCATCATCAAGACGTCGCGCATCGACTACGTCGAGCACGTCGAGAAGGAAGACGTCGCGACCATCGTCCGAACGCTGATGAAAGAGCAGCACCGCGCCATGTTCACCGCGCTCCGCGCCGGTGAGCTCGACGTCGTGCTCGAAAAAGCCATCGGCCCGTTGCCCGAGCCGCCGGTCGCCGTGGCGAGTCAGGCAAGTGGAGCGCCCTCGCTCTCACCGGCGCTGACGCCGCCGCCCGCCGTCCTCGCCGTTCCCCCCGCGCCGGAAACCCCGGCGTCCACGCGCCGCCGCGACAGTACGCGCCCGAGTCGCCCGGCTTCGGAGCGCCCGAAGCGCCGCCCCATCACGAACCCGAACCTGCGCGGGGTTTCGCCGTCCGTCGCGCCCCCAGCGCCCGAAGCCTTCGATCTCGACGTCGCGACGCTCGATCGGCTGCCGCCACAGCCTCCTCGCCCGAGCCCGCGCAAAACGAAGAGCCGTCCGCCCGCGCCGAACGCCGCTGCTCGCGTCGCCACCGCTCCGCAGCGGCCCGCGACTCAGCTCTCGAATCCCCCGGGGACGGCCGCTCGCTCCATCTTCGGCGACGGAGCCGTCAGCGAGCAGACGCTCGACGAGGTCATCCTGAGCTACCTCGCCGAGGATCTCGACGGTAGCGGCGAGAAGTAGCCGCCGTCGCCGCGTGGCGGCCCGCGCTGGTTCGCCGAAGGAGCTCGCCTCGGGGAGCGAAAGGCTCGCGCGACGGGACGTTACACGCGCGTGTAGTGGATCACGTCGAGACAGCGGGCTTCGCGCGAGCTTCGGTTCGCGTAGTAGTGCGGGACGTCGGCGCGAAAGTAGACCGAGTCGCCGGCGGCGAGCTCGTACTTCGCGTCGCCGACGCCGAGCTCGAGCGCCCCGGCGAGGACCACCAGGGTTTCGGC